>JAJYGM010000415.1 GCA_021785095.1 Actinomycetes bacterium | reverse complement strand
AGGTGAACCTGATGGAGGAGCTGCGCAAGGTGCGCCGGGTGGCAGACCGGCCGCCGGGCAAGGTCACCGAGGTGCTGCTCGTGCTCGACGCGACGACCGGCCAGAACGGTCTTGCCCAGGCGCGCCAGTTCACCGAGGCAGTCGCCGTCACCGGCGTGGTGCTCACCAAGCTCGACGGCAGTGCGAAGGGCGGGGTCGTGCTCGCCATCCGCTCCGAGCTCGGCTTGCCCATCAAACTCGTTGGCCTCGGTGAGGGCGCGCCCGACCTCGTCGAGTTCGATCCCGAGGAGTTCGTGGACGCGCTCTTCGAGTAGCGAGGTCCCGCACCTCACGAGGCCGCGCGGCAAGGCGTGAGGCGCTGTTCAGCGCGCCGGTTCGCCTCGACCAAGCCGAGCGCCCCAAGGTCCTTGCGCGCGAGGCCGAGTCCACGGGGACGACCTCGAGGTCGGCACCCAATCACAAGGCGAGACCGACCGGTCCGTGTTCATGAGCGCTGCGCGCGCTCACGCTGCTCGCGGCGGCCGCCGAGGTGCTCCCAGACCATCTGCACGTTGGCAAAGCGCACCTCGGGCGCCAGGGCACCGAGCTCGGCGAGCACGGACTCGGTGGCGTCGGTCGTGGCGGCCGCGCGCTGCAGCTCGGCGCGCGTCGCGGGGAAGCGAGCGCCGGCCACGGCGCGGGCGAGGTCGGCGCGGCGCCCGGCCTCGCGCTCGGTGACCTCGTGGCGCTCGGAGATTTCCGGGCGAGTGCCGGCTTGGACGTCGAGGCCTTCGTCGGGATCCTCCTGGCGAAGGTCCTCCCGGCTGTTCGCGATCACGGGCGCGCCCTGGAGGATCGAAGCGGTTTCGTGCCGGAGCTGGTCATCGAGCCGGCGGCCGTGCTTGGTCGATTCGCGTTCCATGACGGCGTCCTACCCCTCGACGCGCCGCCTCACGCGCCCGGCAACCCCGAGGGGCGCGAACGGGACGATGTCCGGTCGAATCGGGGGCCATGGGTCTACACTTCCCCAGTTCGCTTTCGGGTAGCTGAGGAGTGCTGAGCAATGCGTGTACTGGTTCTCGGCGGGGACGGCTTTTGTGGCTGGCCGACCTCACTGCATCTGTCAGACCTCGGGCACGATGTGGTGATCGTCGACAACCTGTCGCGTCGCAACATCGACAACGAGCTCGAGGTGAGCTCGTTGACGCCGATCACCCCGATGGGCGTCCGGCTGGCGGCGTGGAAAGACGTGAGTGGCAAGCAGATCGAATACCAGCGCTTCGACATCGCCGAGCACTACCACCGCCTGCTCTCATTGATCCGCGACTGGCGCCCCGATGTCCTGGTGCACTTTGCCGAGCAGCGGGCGGCGCCGTATTCGATGAAGGACTCCTGGCACAAGCGCTACACGGTCAACAACAACTTGAACGCCACCCACAACGTGCTGGCGGCGATCGTGGAGTCGGGCGTGGACGTCCACGTCGTGCACCTCGGCACGATGGGGGTGTACGGCTACGGCACGGCCGGGATGAAGATCCCCGAGGGCTACCTGCGGGTCAAGCTCGAGACCGAAGAGGGCGACACCGTCGAGCAGGAGATCTTGTACCCGCCGAATCCTGGCAGCATCTACCACCTGACCAAGACCCAGGACCAGCTCTTCTTCGCCTACTACGCGAAGAACGACAAGCTGCGGATCACCGATCTGCACCAGGGGATCGTCTGGGGGACCCAGACCGTCCAGACGAGCCGGGACGAGCGGCTGATCAACCGCTTTGACTACGACGGCGACTACGGCACGGTGCTCAACCGCTTCCTCATGCAGGCGGCGATCAACTACCCCCTCACGGTGCACGGCACCGGCGGCCAGACGCGCGCCTTCATCAACATCCAGGACACGGTGCGCTGCATCGAGCTCGCCATCTCGAGCCCTCCGGCGCGTGGTGAGCGCGTCCGCATCCTCAACCAGATGACTGAGACCCATCGCGTCGGCGACCTCGCCAAGCTGGTCTCGGTGCTGACAGGCGCGCAGATCGACTACGTCGACAACCCGCGCAACGAGGACGCCGAGAACGAGTTGTACGTGGAGAACCGCCAGCTGCTCAACCTCGGCCTCGACCCCATCACCCTCGCCGACGGCCTGATGCGCGAGGTGACCGAGATTGCCGAGAAGTACGCCCACCGCTGCGACGTGGAAAAGATCCCCTGCCGCTCGCTGTGGCGGGCGCCGAACGCAAAGTAGGCGGAACGGGCGCGCTCCGAGCGCGCCCGAAGGATCGTGGGGCGCCGCCGGCCAGGCTCAGGCCTTGGCCGGCGGGGTCGCGGCGTTCGCCCTGCCGTCGCCAGCCGGCGTGGCCGAGCGAGCTGGGCTGATGGTGCCGTCGCCGTTGAAGTGCAGGCCGCACTCGGTCTTGGTGCTGCCGGCCCAGCGGCCGCTGCGCGGGTTCTCCCCGGGGGCGACCTTGAAGGTGCACGGCTCGCAGCCGATGGACGGGTAGCCACGGCTGAGCAGCGGGTTGAGCACGATGTCGTGCTCGGCGATGTAGTCGTCGACCTCGGCGTCGCTCCAAGCAGCCAGCGGGTTCAACTTCACCATCTGGCGGTTCGCATCCCACTCGACGACGCCGATGTGCTTGCGGGCGGCCGTCTCGTCGCGGCGCATCCCCGACGCCCAGGCAGCGAAGGGCTCGAGCGCTCGGCGTAGCGGCTCAACCTTGCGGAGGTTGCAGCAGGCGTCGGGGTCGCGTTCATAGAGCTGGGGGCCAAAGAGGGCGTCCTGTTCGGCGACGGTCTGGCGGGGCTGGATCGAG
>JAJYGM010000172.1 GCA_021785095.1 Actinomycetes bacterium | reverse complement strand
GGCGTTCAGCGCCCCTCGCCCGCCAGGTCGCCTGCAAGGTGGCTCGCCAGGTACTGCGCGCTCATCTCGAGTATGTCCGCGGGCAGGTCGCCGTGCCCCCCCGGATTGGCCACGAGTCGCTTCTCACGAGATCCCAACGCCTCCCAGAGCGAGATGGCGGCGTCGTGGGGGAACATGACGTCGTCCCACTGAGCGAAGAAGAGCACCGGGCAGCGGACCAGGGGGGCGTCGCGCGCGATGCGCTCCCTCGTGGGCCCCGTGAGCCCCATGAGCCCCAGGACCGCGGCGCGGAATCGGGCATCTGCTGCGACGACCGGCAGTCCGGTGATCGTCCCCATCGAGAACCCCCACCATCCGACCGGGCCGTTACCGACGTCGGGCAGCGACTGGAGCGCGTCGAGGGTGGCGATCCAGTCGGCGACGACCGCGTCGGTCATGGCATCACCGTCGTTGGCCCAGCGCTGGGCGAATTCCGCGAGGACGACCGCAGAGGGAGCAGGCGGGCCCGCGCGCCGGTCGCCGTGCACGGGGCCGTCGATGGCCGCCGCGCAGATTCCGTGGTCGTGGACGAGGAGCCGAGCCATCGCGACGACGTATTGCTGACGTTTCGAGCCGGACCCCCCGTGGCCGAGAAGCACGAGTGGGCGGGTGCCCTCGCCCTCTGCGGGCGTCCAGAGAAGGCCGGGGACGCGCTCACCCGCGCGTCGCACGTCGAAGCGGCGCTGGCGAACACCCGCGCGAAGGAGGTCTTCGTCGACCCAGGTGAGGGCGGGGCTTCGGGCGTCGCGTGTCTCCGGCGGGAGCGCACGCTCGAGCGGGCCCTCGAGCGGGCCATCGAGCGGGCCCTCGAGCGGAGCCTCGGCGGGATCGGGCAGAGCGGGCATGTCTCGGAACCTACGTCAAGCTAGGTCGCTCGCCGCGTCCCTATTCGGCGCGTCGGGTGCCGGACGATCACCGATCCAGCTCGGCAGCCGGAGTCGCCGCCGGAGCGCGAAGTTTGTCGAAAGGCTCGATCGGGTACCGCCCCGCACGAACGGCGGCCGCAATATGTTCTGGCGTGAATTGCACGGCGACCCGAGGAGGTCAGTACCTGGTGAGCACCCATCGGCGCGCCCGAATGGGACTTCTGCGCGCTGGCGGCAGACCGTACCGGGCGGCGCGGTGAGCGCGGGGCTTCCAGGGCTGCTCCACACCGCCCTGACCTACCGCTCGACAGACGAGCTCGCCGGCGTGCTCGTGCCGTTGGTCGCGAAGTGGCTGTCGGGGGGTGACCGCGTCATCGTGAGCTCCGGGCCCCGCCGCATGCACGCGCTGTGCTCCGAGCTCGGCGCAGACGCCGAGCTCGTGCGGTGGTGCGACACGTCTCGGTGGGCTCCCCATCCTGCGCGGCGCCTGCGAGCCATCCACGAGATCGTGGAGGACGAACGTCGCCTCGGGCATGGCCAGGTCCGCTTCGTCGGGGAGCATCCGTTCCCGCCGGGAGTGCCCGAGCTCGTCACCGAGTGGGAGCGGTTCGACGCGGCGCTCAACGACGCGCTGGCCACTGCTCCGCTGACGATGGTCTGCGCCTTCGACGTCGCGACCGTGCCCGCGCCTGTGCTCGAGCATGTCGCGGGCGTCCACCCCATGCTCGGAGTGGACCCCGCACTTGCGAGCACGGGGTACCGGCGACCCGACGACTTCCTCGGCGTGTCGAGCGGTCTGCCGCCGCTGCCTGCCGACACCTCCCACCTTGGCGGGCAGGTGACGCCTGCCCGCGCCAGGTCGCTCGTGAGAGACGTGCTCGGTGGAGAAGGCGTCGACGCCCCGGCGTCGAGGGCGGTCGACGACCTCGTCGTCGCGGTGACCGAACTCGTCACGAACGCATGGCAGGCTGGCGCGGGATCGATCGACGTGTGGTGTTGGCAGCGCCGGGGCGAGATGGGGGTGCAGGTCGACGACGACGGTCCGGGGCTGCGAGCCCCCCTTGCCGGGTACCGGCGTCCGTCGCCCGGCGCCATTGGCGGACGCGGGCTGTGGATCGTCCGGCAGCTCGTTGACCTGGTCGAGATCGCGTTCGACGGCCTGGGGACGAGCGTGCGGGCGAGGATCTTCGAAGATCGGGCACGCCGGCTCCGAGCACCCGGAGGGTCGCAGCGAGACTGCCGGGAGCGGTCCGCGGGGATCCTCGCGGCCGAGCGACGGGGTGCGCACCAGCCAGTCAACCGGCTGGGGGTGGCGTTGAAGCCGCATGGATTGTGACGAAGGTCCTACCCGGACCGGACAAGACTCCAAGTATGACCCTGACTCTCCCCCCAGGCACAGAGACCATGCATCCGGAGGAGCCCCGCACAGACGACGTAGCGTCGGCACCCACAGATGCGTACTGGCCGAACGTGTGGCGGACAGCGGGCGAGACGCCGGCGACGTACACGTAGCCATCTCTTCGCGCCGCGGTCTCAGTGAGGCTCCCGCGTTGGCACTCTCAGAGGGAGGGTCCCAATCTCATGGCGCCGTCTCATGGCGCCGTCTCATGGCGCCGTCTCATGGCGCCGTCTCATGGCGCCGTCTCATGGCGCCGTCTCATGGCGCCGTCTCGTGGCGCCGTCTCGAGCTCCTGGGTGGCGATCTCGGCGTCGAGCGGATCGCGGCGATTTGCCATGCAGGGGTGCTCATCCCCACGATCCCGGTCGCGGCGCACGACAAGCCCCAGCGCGCCGAGGTGCCCACGAAGCGGGGGCGCGAGGTGATCGCGGCCCGCAAGACACGGGTGCCTCGGGATCGCGGGCCTAGCGAGCCGTGATGTA
>JAJYGM010000328.1 GCA_021785095.1 Actinomycetes bacterium | reverse complement strand
AGCGCGGAGCGACGTAGGGACGCCGTCAGAGCCGCCGAAGGACCGTGACGACCTTCCCGTAGACGGTGACCTCGTCCGCTGCGAGCTCCATCGGTGAGAGCGCCGGGTTGCGAGGCGTGAGCACGACCCTGCCGTCTCGCCGAGAGAAGACCTTCACCGTGGCCTCGCCGTCGGGGATCCCGGCGACCACGATGTCGCCGTTCTGTGCCTCTGGCTGCTGGCGGACGACGACGTAGTCTCCATCGAAGATCCCTGCCTCGACCATGGAGTCGCCGCGGACCCGCAGCATGAACAGGGATCCCGTTCCGGTGAAATCCTCCGGGAGGGCGACGATCTCTTCCACGTTCTCCTGCGCGAGCACCCCGGTGCCTGCGGCGACGTCGCCGACGAGCGGGACGTGGCGCACTCGCCCGGCAGCCATCGCGACCTGGGAGGTCGGCTCGTAGCGGACCTGGATCGCGCGGGGCTTGGTCGGGTCTCGCTCGAGGTAGCCCTCGCGCTGGAGGAGGGCAAGATGGCTGTGGACCGTGGCCGAGGACGCGAGGCCCACTGCCACGCCGATCTCACGTACCGAAGGTGGGTAGCCCCGCTCGCGGAGGCACTCGCCGATGTACTCGAGGATCTCCTGTCGCTTTCCGCTGAGCGCCTGTGCCATGTGACAGCCCCCTCGCAGCCTCACCAGTGTGAAGGCGTCGACGAACGTACGTTTGCCGAGCATAACGGAGGAGCGAGGTAAGAGCAAACATCTGTTCGCCAAATCCCTTGACAACGAACATGCGTTCGTGATTGGATCGAGGAGCAGCGAACACGTGTTCGGCTCCGGAAGAGCGCCGGGGAGGCTGGAGGCGCTCCGGAAATCGCGAGAGGAGGTGCGCGCACGATGGCGATCGCGGCGTTGCTGGGCACGAGCACGGCCGACTGGTCGGACGAGGCGCTCGAGGCCACGTGGTCGTCGGGTGCAGCCTTGCGGCTCCTGCCTGACGCCAGCACCTCCTCGGGGTGTGGCGAGAGCGGGCACGGCGAGAGCGGGCACCGCGAGAGCGGGCACGGCGAGAGCGGGCACGGCGAGAGCGGGCACGGCGAGAGCTCTGCGTCCGGACGACCGGCGTGGACCCCTCTGCGAGCTACAGCCGAGCCGACCGCCGTGGCCACTCGCACGGCGGTATTCCACGACGCGCACGACGGGGTCGACGTCACGCGGCGCCGCGCTCGCCGAGCCGTCGTGCAGCGCCGTCGTCGGGCCGTCGTGCTGACTGCGGTCGCCGCAGGCCTCGTGTGCGGTCTGGCTCTACCGCTGTCCGCCCTGGGTGGCGCTCCTGCGCTTCAGCACGCTGCCCTCGGTGGCGCTCCTGCGCCCCAGCACGCGTTTGCGGCCGCTCCGGGAGAGACGGTCTACGTGGTGCGACCTGGCGACACGCTCTGGTCGATCGCGTCGCGTTTCGACCGAGGCGGCGACCCGAGGCCCCTTGCAGAGGCGCTCGCGCAGGAGACGGGTTCGGCGGTGGTCGTGCCCGGCGAGCGCATCACGATTCCCTGACACGTCGTAGGGCGCTTTGGTGGGGGGTAGGGGGCACGGCAGCGGTAACGTCGCAGGGGTGCGATGCCCTTGGTGCGGCGCAGACGACGACCGGGTCGTCGACTCGCGCGTGTCCGACGAGGGTGCGGCGATTCGCAGGCGACGTGAGTGCCTCGGCTGCGCAAGGCGGTTCACGACCTTCGAGCGCGTCGAGGAACAGCCGATGTGGGTCGTGAAGCGGTCCGGGCAGCGTGAGCCATTCGACCGCGTCAAGCTGATCGCGGGGGTCCAGGCGGCATGCAAGAACCGGCCTGTGACCGGCGACGTACTGCGGGAGCTCGCTAGCCGAGTCGAGGAGTCGTTGCGTGCCAGGTCCACCGAGCCGACCTCGCAGGAGGTGGGGATGGCGGTGCTCGAACAGCTCCAGACGCTCGACGACGTGGCCTACCTGCGGTTTGCGAGCGTCTACAAGGGCTTCGAAGACGCCGGGGACTTCGAGCGAGAAGTCGGGCTGCTCATAAAGACGACCGAGCCGAAGCAGCGGATCTGATCTCGGGCAGGCTGTACCGCGTGGTGGAGCTGGTGGATGGAGTGCCGGAGGTGGCGCTGGCCGTGTACGCCCATCCGGACGACGCGGACGTCGCATGCGGCGGCACCTTGGCGCGATGGGCGCGCAACGGCGCATCGGTCCACCTCGTCGTGTGCACGGACGGGGGGAAGGGAACGCCGGATCCCGACGTGAGCCCGAGTGAGCTGGCCCAGAGGCGTGCAGGGGAGATCGCCAATGCTGCCGAGAAGACCGGGATCGCTTCGTACCGCGTGCTCGGCGCACCCGACGGAGAGCTCGAACGCAGACCGACATTCGTCGGTGAGCTGGTCGGGATCGTACGGTCGCTGCGTCCCGCGGCCGTGCTCGGGCACGACCCGACGGCCGTCTTCTTCGGCCAGGAGTACTTCAATCATCGGGATCACCGCGTGGCAGGGTGGGCCCTTCTGGATGCGCTGTCGCCTTCCGCGGCCCTCCCGCACTACTTTCCGGAGGCGGGGGCGCCGCACCAGGTGTCCGTGGTCTACCTGTCGGGAACCCTCGACCCCGATGTATGGGTCGACGTCGGCGAGACGATCGAGATCAAGGCCGCAGCCGTGGAATGCCACCGGAGCCAATTCAGCGGAGCGGAGGCCGGATGGGCTGCGGAGGCGGTGCGGCGCCGTGCAGAGGAAGAAGGCCGCCGGGCAGGGGTGCCTCACGCCGAGGGGTTCCGGCGGCTGCGC
>JAJYGM010000763.1 GCA_021785095.1 Actinomycetes bacterium | reverse complement strand
CCCGACGCGACGCTGTGCGGCAGCTGGGCGACCAGCGCGACCGTGGCGCCCGTGGGCGTGCTCGTGGTGATCCCCGAGAGGGCGAACGTCGTGGTATCGAACGACGAGCCGAACCAGATCTGGCCGACCGGGGGGATGTTGCCGGCCGTTCCGCCGGCGGAGGCTCCGGGCAAGCCCCCTGTGATGACCAGGAAGACCGCCCCGACGACGACCAGGAGGACGACGATGCCCCCGATGAGCTGCAGCGGCGAGAGGCCGGTCTTCGCCGGCCCGGGCGCGACCACCGGAACGTTGCCAGCGTAGGGAGTGGCGGCGTACTTCTCGCTATACGACAGGGGCGGCGTGGCGACGGGTGCCGCAGCGCCGACGGGGCGTCCACACTCCGGGCAGAACCGTGCGTCGTAGGCGAGCGTGGCCCCGCACTGGGAGCAATACCCGGGCATGTCCGCCTCTCTCCGTGTCGGACCCGTCGGCTTTCGCCGCAGGTCAGGTGCCCCCCGGTCCCCCCTACGCCCGAGAGCCTAGGAGCAGGCACGGGTAGGCGTCAACAGGCGCATGTCGCAGCACGGCTCGTGACCCGTGCGAGAGCACGTGCGATGGCCTTGGCGCCGTCACCGTGGCAGACCGAGCACAAGGTTGCCGATCGCGATGGTGGCGGGGGCACGCCTGCCGCGGCTGCCGGTAGGCGACGTCCGCGCGCCGCCAGGCACGACCTGCGCGTCCACGAGTGCCGCGCTCCGTGAGGGCCGCGCTATTCGCCAGCCGACGGCTCCGTTCGGGTCGGCTCAGCGGGCCCAGGCAGAGCCACCTCCGCGAGCAGCCCCTCGACTGCCTCGGCCGGGAGCGGCCGCGCCAGCAAGTAGCCCTGGCCGAGCTCGCAGCCAGCCGCACGAAGCCAGTCAAGCTGGTCGAGATCCTCGATCCCCTCCGCGGTCACGCTGAGACCGAGGGTTCGGGCGAAGGCCAGCGCGGCAGTCACGATGGCCGTGTCGGCGGCGCCGTGGCCGAGGCCCTGAACGAATGATCGATCCAGCTTCAGCCCGCTGATGCCGAAGCGCTTGAAGTAGCCCAGCGCGGAGTACCCGGTCCCGAAATCGTCGACGACAAACCGCACGCCGAGCCCGCGGAGCTCAGCCATCGCCGCCTCGGCAACGCCGGCTTCCTCGAACATCGCGGACTCGGTGATCTCGAGCTTCAGGGTGCGGGGGTCGAGGCCGGCCGACTCCAGGACCTGGCGTACCGACGCGACGAGGCCCTGCCGGAACTCGCGGGTCGACACGTTGACGCTGAGTTCGAGACCGGCCGCGGCGGGCCAGCGCCCCTGCCAATCGCGGACCTGGCGACAGGCCGTCTGGAGGACGAGCTGGCCCAGGCGGCCGATGAGTCCCGACGCCTCGGCCAGCGGAATGAACTCGCTCGGCGGGACGAATCCGTGACCCGGCCGCGGCCATCGCGCGAGGGCCTCGACGCCGGTCATCCGCCGCGTCGCGAGATCGAAGATCGGCTGGTAGTGGACGAGCAGCGTGCGGTCCTCGATGGCGCGCCGGAGCTCGGGAACGAGCTCCAGTCGCCGCTGAGAGACGACGGACATCTGTCGCTCGAAGCCCTCGACCTGCCCGCGACCCGCCGCCTTCGCGGCGTACATCGCCAGGTCCGCGTGCCCCACGAGCTCGTCCGCACTCGCCTCGCCCGGCACCGCGGTCTCCATGCCGACGCTCGCCGAGACGATGATTTCCTGCCCCTCGACCTCGAGCGCCGGCGCGAGGAGCTCGAGCAACCGAACGGCCGCCGCCTCGGCCGACGCTGGGCTCTCAAGCCCTTCCAGCAGGACGATGAACTCGTCCCCGCTGAAGCGGGCCACGGTGTCGCCCGCTCGCAGGCCCGCCTCGAGACGCCGGGCCACCGCGACGAGCACGGCGTCTCCGTGGCGGTGTCCGAATGTGTCGTTGACCTGCTTGAAGTCGTCGAGGTCGAGGAAGAGCACGCCAGTCACGCCGCCATCGCGCGCCCGGCTGGCCCGCCGCAAGGCATGCTCCAGGCGGGCCATGAAGAGTGCGCGGGTGGGGAGACCCGTCAACGCATCGTGGAGGGCGCGCTCGGCGAGTTCGGCGTGCAGGGTCGCCGCGCCGAGCGCCATGGCGGCCTCATTGCTCAGCAGCTCTAGCGCCTCGAGCTCCAGCCTCGTGAAGGGCCGAGCGCCATCGACCCGGCCGAGGGTGAGCGCGCCGATCACGGCGCCGTCGCGCACGAGGGGGACGCCCACCGCCGAGCCGAAGCGATCGACAGCGGTCCCGGCGCGGACGGCGGCGGGGAAGACGGCTCGATCGTAATCATCGGCGCGCACGAGGACGCGATCGCGGATCGCACAGCCGGCCATACCTTCCCCGGGCTTGATCTCCTGGCCGACGACCCCCTCGGCACCGCGCGTGGCCCGCACGAGGTAGGTCCCCAACGTCCGATCGACCACCGTCAGACCGACCAGATCGCTCGGCACGACGAGCCATGCGGCGTCGATGATCGCCTCGTACAGCTCGGTCTCGGCGAGCACGCCACTGACGCGCGCGGAGAACTCGACGAGGTGCCCGAAGGTCGCGGCGCGTTCCGCCAACCTCGCTCGCTCCAGCGCGAGCGCCAGTGCCGCGGCGAGGCGGTCGCCGACGGTCACGAGCACGCCGCGGTCGGCATCGCCGAGCGGCCGCGCCACCACCGACTCCACGTTGAGGATGCCGAGCAGCGTGCCGCGGGCGAGCAGAGGAACGCAGATCTCGCTGCCGACTGCGGGATCGGCACTC
>JAJYGM010000040.1 GCA_021785095.1 Actinomycetes bacterium | reverse complement strand
CGCGGTGACCGGGGCGCCCTTGCCTCGCACCGCCAGCGGCGCGGCGAGGTTCCAGGCGACCAGGACGAGGCCCGCCAGCGCAAGAGCCCCGCTGGTGGCGGTCACGGCGGTCTGCTCGAAGCCGATCCCGAGCGGCAGCAGCCACGATGCTGCCAGCCAAGCCATGAAGGTGGCCCGGGCCAAGCGGACCGACCGCAGCGGACGGCCGGTGATGACGGGGGTGAACTGATGGGCGGCGCCGAGGATGCCCATGGTCAAAGCGGCGAGCACGCCGAAGTGCACAGCGGCGATGGCGGGGTCGCTGTTGGGATCAGCGGCAGCGGCGCCCCGAGCCCAGATCCAGGCGACGCCGCAGGCGATGAGGCCGGCCGACGCCGCCGCCAGGAACGACAGCGGGACCGACGGCGGCGGCACCGCGCCGGGCACCCCCGGCGGCCGGCCCGCCCAGGAGCCCGAGGCGCTCAGCGCCTCGGGCCCGTTACCACTGCTCATCGTCGCCCCTGTCGCCAGTGCGCGTGAGCAGCGCCGCCATGGCCTCCGCCGCTTCGGCGACGGTCATCTGGGGGTCGAGATCGGATGGGTCGAGCTCGGGCCCCATGGTCCGCTCGGCCAGTTCCTCGCGCACGGCGTCCCACAGGTCGCCGAAGTCGTCTGCGCCGATCCCGAGGTCGGACAACACCGCGTCCTCGGCGACGTCGTCTTCGTCACTGAGCAGCGTGCACAAAAGGGCCGAGACGGTCTCGGCGTCTGCGATCCTGCCGTGCTGGTGGGTCTCCGCGGGCATTCAGTCGTACTTCTCCTTCTCGATGGCCTCGGGCGCCACGCCAAGGCCGACCAGGGCTGCGGCGACCGACTCGACCATGGCCGGGGGCCCACACAGGTAGGCGGCACGGGGGTGGTCCCCTTCGAGGCTCTCTGCCAACACGGTCGTGTCCACTCGCCGGTGGTAGTGGGCGCGGGGTTCGGCCGGGTCGCGAGTGATGCAGTGGACCACCCGGAGCCACGGGTGGCGTGCTGCCAGCGCGGCGAGCTCGTCGCGGTAGAAGGCGTGGGAGTAGGTGATCGCCGAGCAGACCAGCACCACCGGGTCGCTCCGGCCCCGCTGTGCGGCGTGGCGGACCATCGACATGAGGGGCACCATCCCGCTGCCCGCCCCGACCAAGAGGACCGGTCCGCCGTCGCGGCCGTCCCAGGTGAACCGGCCGTACGGCCCCCGCACCGGCAGCCGCTCGCCGGCGCGCAGGCTGACCAGGAGCGGGGAGAGCAGACCCCCGGGCACCTCACGGATCCCCAAGTCGATCAGCGAGGGGTCTGGCACCGGGGAGGAGCCGACCGAGTAGGCCCGCTGGACCGGTCGGGGGCGCCCCGGCACCTCGAGGCGCACGTTGTAGTACTGGCCGGGGAGGAAGCCGGTCGCCTCGCTGAGCCGGAGGCGCAACGTGACGGCGTCGGGGGCCTCGTCGATCACTGCGATCACCATTGCCTCCTGCCATGCCGACACCGCCCCGTCTCGCTGGCGCCGCACGCCGCGGGGCTCCAACCGTTCGGCCGTCGCAATGCCCGCACGCTGCACGCCGCCAGTGTATCTCTAGCTGATGACAGAGTTTCAAGGGCAGTCTCGAGCACCGCCGCGGACGGTGCCGTCCGGCCGGGCACGCCAGATGGCGGCTGATCCTTCGTAGTCGACGAGGACCACCTCGAGATCGAAGCTCGACCTTGCATGGGCGAGACAGGCGGCGCGGGCACGCTCGCAGCGGACTTGGCGGCGGCCGACGCACAGGTCCCCGTCGTCCACCCGGTACCAACCCCCTCCGGCCGGCGGCACCGGCGCTCGAGTCGGACTCGTCGGGCTCACCGGGCCGCTCGTAGCGCCGCGTCGGCACGCGCCCGAGCGGCACGCGGCGTCTCACGTCGCTGCGGCGGCGATGTTCCCTGGCACGGGCCGGACTTCCCTGAAGCGCCACACGCTGGTAAGTTCTAGTCTAGACCAGAACAACAGGGCCATCCGGGTGTTGCCGGAGGCCAGAAGGGAGAAGGCGATGGCGACCGTCGATGCCCGCCCGATCATCGCGTCGGGCGACGAGCCGTTCGAGACGATCATGGCCGCGGCCGGCGCCCTCGACGACGGCGAGGAGCTGGTGGTCCTGGCCCCCTTCGAGCCGGTGCCCCTCGAAGGCGTGCTGTCGTCGCAGGGCTTCTCCTACGAGGCAGAGGACCTCGGCGGCGGCGACTGGCGGGTCACCTTCCGGCGGCCGTCGTGACGGAGAGCGTGCCAGACGATGTGGTCGAGCCCGGCACTCCGGTTGAGGCCGGCAGCTGGCTACAGCTCTCGGCGTCCGACGCCCTCGACGCGGCGTGGGACGCGCTGCGCGGCGTCTACGACCCGGAGCTGTACCTCGACGTCGTGTCGCTCGGGCTGGTCTACGACGTCCGGGCCGACGATGGCAACTTGGTCGTGGAAATGACGATGACGACGCCGGGCTGCCCGGCATCCGAGGTTCTCCCCGAGATGGCCCGCGCCGCCATCGCCGACGCCGTCGACGGCGCGGTCGAGGTCGAGGTACGGGTGGTGTGGGACCCGCCGTGGAACCCGACCATGATCGACGAGGAGGCGGCGGCGGCGCTCGGCTTCCGGGCGCGGTGACCCCTGCCGTGGCGAAGGTCCGTGTCGAGGTGGTCCGGGTGTACGAGGACCCTGGGCGCCGCCCTGGCGAGGATCGGGTCCTCGTCGACCGACTGTGGCCCCGAGGGATCCAGAAGGCGGCCGTGGACTTCGACGAGTGGGCGAAAGAC
>JAJYGM010000299.1 GCA_021785095.1 Actinomycetes bacterium | reverse complement strand
GGCCGGCCGTGAGCGACGACGGCGCGCTCAACGAGGGCCGGGGGTAGACCCCCGGCAACGCCCCTCTTGACAAATCGTGGCAAGTAGGGGAGTGCCCATGCGGTGGTTGCCAGCAACCGATCCTCCCAGGTAGGAGAGCACCTTCCAACTTTACACCGCGAGCGTCGGATCATTGTCCACGGGCGCCGACAAGTTCTTCACAAGCCGGAAGCTCGCGCGCGGTGCTGTCGCCGTAGGCACGTCTCAACCGTCAGTTGTCAAGGATCACTAGAGGTCCGGGGGCGGGTCAGAAAACCCACGCTCCGCCCGGACGCGTCTCGTGGGACCGCCCAAGGGAGGTCCGGATCTCCGCGATCGGGCGGTCGAAGCGATAGATATCGATCGTGTCCAGCTCACGGTCGATCACATCCGAAAGCTCGATCTTCAGGGACTCGAACGCCCTCGGCTCGAGGCGGCATTCGAACACGGACAGCTGAACGCGCACGCCGAAACGCTCGCAGATCTCGGCCACGTGACGCAGCCGTCGCTGACCGCTCTTGGTGGTCGTATCGACGTCATAAGTAACGAGCAGGTCCATCAGGATGTCGTCAAGTACGGAGGGTACGCTGGCAGATCGCCCCGTAGGTACCGAGCCAGAAGGGTCGCTTGCACGACAGGGAGCATCCACCGCCCGATCCGGCGGCCGAGCACGGAGTGGTCAATTTCCGCACTCTTGTGTTCTTCGTAGAGCACGAGCACATTGGCCCTGCCATCGTCAGTCAGGTAGCACCCGGGGCCAATGGTCTGGAAGTGTTCTGCCCGGACTTGCCTACGCGAGAGCACTGCCACGCAGAAGCGGTCCGCCACCGAAGGGCGGAGCTCCTCGAGAAGGTCGAGCGCCAGCGAAGGCCGCCCGGACCGGGGGCGGTGCAGGAACCCGATCTGGGGATCGAGCCCGACGGCCTCGAGCGCGCCGACGACCTCGGCGAGCACCAAACCGTATGCGAATCCCAACAGAGCGTTGACGGGGTCGCGCGGTGGCCGTCGCGTCCGGCGCACAAATCCGAGAACTTCCTCCCCACGGCCGAGGTGTAGCCCGAGACAGTGGAAGTAGCTGCGGGTCCCGTCTCCCTCGATACCCCGGATCTTGTCTCCGTCCTGTGTCGCTCCGAGATAGCGGATCCGGTCGGCGATCCACTCGGCCTCACGCTCCATGGCCGATCGAGCCACGGCATCAGCGTCCCAGGACCATCGTTGAATCGAACGTCGGCAATTCTGCAGCTTCGCGGCAACGATCCAGCGGCAAAGACGAGCAGTCTCCAGCGCGTCATCCGAAGCCCGAACCTGGGCGAGGCGGAGGTGGACGTTACCAGAGACCGGTCCGCCGATGGCGAAGCGGAGCCGCCCCGTGCGGGAAAGTGCTGCGACCCGGATTCCGTGCCTGACAAGCTCACCGATAGCGTCGTTGGTGATCTCTGCCCTCCCCGTGAGCACGACGCCATCGAGGGCCTCGATGGGGACGCGCTCCCAGCCGGAGGGTTGTTCGACCCGCAGCGTCCCGTGGTGAAGCCGAAGGCGCGCGCGATGGTCGCAGACATAGAGCGTCCCACTCACACGCATCCGAGCACGTCCGTTTCGATGTGTCGGGATACGCGCGCCGTGTCGACGACGACCTCGGGAAGGCACACGGATTCGAGCTGACATGCCCGGCAGCGCTCGTCGTTGACCGGAGCCGGAAGGACGCCGCCGACGATGTTGGCCCGGATCTCCTCGATGGTCGCGATCGTCAAGTCGCGTAACGCCGCATCGATGTCGATGCGCTCTCGACGGCGTGGTGCTCCGTACCACAGCCACCCGAAAGGGACCTGGCAGTCGAACATCTCTTCAAGGCAGAGCGCCTGCGCGCCAAGTTGCACCTCAGCGCTCCGACCATGGCGAACCCCCGCCTTGTGCTCGACAGGAGCAAGCTGGCCGTCAGGTGATATCTCGATGCCGTCCGATCGGCCCGACAGACCGTAGCGCTCGGAGTGGAGCGGCAGCGCACGCGCGACGGTCCGGCCCCGCTCCTGCCGGCTGCCCGGCGTGTCGACCCGTCGATGAGCGCGGCTCCCGGCGACCGTTGCGCGATTATCGGCCCAGATCCCGTCCACGTGGATGAGCGCGCACTGGCGCGGGCAGTAGAGGTGGTGTTCGAGTGCGGAGACCAGGACGACCGGTTCTACGGTCACGCCAGCCGCTCGGCAAAATATGCGCGGGTAACGTCGCTCGATCCCGTGGGCTGGTAAGGCACCAGCCCGAAACGGGCGATCACGTCTCGTGGTGTCGGTTTGGCGATGTCGAGGAGAGCGTCTATCGCCCAACGGTCCAGAGCAGGTCGCCATGCAAGCCATTGGAAGGCACCGCGCTGTGTCGCCCGGTCGCGCCATCCCCGCTGACGGATGTACCTGCCGTTGCCGCGGGTCGGGAAGAGCGCCAGGCCGAGGAAGCAGAGGAGCTCCACGACGGGATCCGCATAGTTGTCCCCCTGAGCACCTGAGCCCTGCACGCTCGAGGGTAGCCGGCGTGGGTCGAAGCCGAGACCGTTGGCTTTCACGCGCCTCCCCACGCCGGCCAAGGTCTGCCGCACGACCTCTTGGCGGGCGCTTGTCTGTTCGGGCACCTCCCTTGCGCATCTCAGCGCGCGCGACCACAGGGTTTCACCTTTCGGCGCGGGAGGATCGAACGCGCCGTGATCCAGGTTGTCCAGGTTCGCGTCGACACGAAGGTCGGACACTGACGCGGCAAGCTCGAACGTCCTGAGCTCGCGCTCTGCCATGGCTCTCTCGCGATAGATGTCAAGGGTAACGTTGCGGGGAAACTCGGCAAGCTTCTCATGCCGTCGCGCGATCACGCTCTGGTCCAGTAAAGCCGTGCGCGGTAAGGCCTCGGCTGTCGCCGCGACGAGATCGACATCGTTGTCATCGCAGTGGAAGACGGCAAAGGGAACGCCGTCGTCGCTCCATGACAGGGCAACTCCCGGGACGCCGGCTGTGACGCCGATAGCGGCGAGCCAGCCGTTGAGCCAGTCCGCCGTCAACCCTGGAGCCTCGAACGTCACGCTCATGCCACCACCACCTTGCTCACCTGATGATCCGCTTGCCGCACGATCGCCTCGAGAAGGGCGAGCCCCCAGTACCCGTAGCTCTCGCAGCATCGCCGAAATCTCGCCGGCTGACTCCAGTCGACATTCGAGAGATCCCCGGAAGCCTCGGCAGAGTCGCCGTCGACGAGAGAACTCAGCGCGACCGGCAAGCCGTCGAGAACACCTTCCACCAGGGGACGCCCGGCGCCGTGATGGCTCACAACCAGGTGCAGAACGAGATCCGGGTCCCAAGGGGGTTCGTGCGTGGTCAGCCAGGCTTCGAGCAGGCGCCGAGAGAGCTCTTCGTGGCGCCCCCCGGCCGGCCATCCTGCCGCGATGCGGTCGCGTCGCCAGCGCTCCCGGGAAGTCGATGACTTCGCCACCGGTTCCGGTGCCGGCCCCGCAGAGTGGAGCCAGCGTTGGAAGCGGCGGTCCACCTTGCCGAGGTCGTGGAAGCGTCCAGCCGCCGCCACGGCTTCGCGGAGTACAGGAGGAATACCCAGGTGCTCGGCGATCCGTCCCGCCATCTCGCCGACGGCTCCGAGGTGATCCGAGAGGGAGGCGGAGGTGGCGGTGAAGCTCAGCTCGTCGAACACGTCCGATCGCAGCTCGGCCTGCTGTTCCGTGCTGGGCCCGCGCCGCAGCTCCAGGCGGCCTGCCACGTCACCCGGCAGGTAGATGACACTGCCTGTGAGGCGTCGCGACAGGATCTCCCATTCGGCGTCGGTGATGAACGCGCTGCGGCCGGCTTGCCGGAGATGGACGACTAGCTCGCCGACGAGCGCTTGGCGGTCCAGAGCCTCGTCCAGCTCCGGTGGCGCGGTAACGAGCTTCGCCAGGCGCTCAGCCTCGGCCAGTTCCTCGCCGCCCGCAACGAGCTGCTCTAAGGCTGCCGGTAGCAGCGGCGGCCCCGGTTGTCGCAGCAGGGAGAGGTCGAGGACGCTCTCGCGTGCCTCCGGCGCCCAACCGAAGGCGTCGTAGCCGCCGGCGTCAGCCGGCACGACCACGACGTCACCGGGGCGGAGCCGGGAGAGTGGGACGTCGCACTCGACGGTGACCCGGTCAACTCCCAGGCGGCAGATGGTCCCGCCGAGAAGCTCGGAGAGTGCGGTGCGAGCCTGACCAATCGGGACATCGACTGACTCGTCGGCGACGGCCGGTGGAACCAGCTCTTCGCCGTTGCCTGGCAGAACAGCTCGCCAGAGGACGGACACCTCCGCGATGTTCGTGTCGAGCCCCCCGTAGAACAGCTCGGGCGGCGCCTCTCCGACAGGGGGCGTCGTTGTCTTCGCCCACTCCCAGAGATGGGCCGGGAGTACCTCGCCCGCGCGGGAAGGCCTGTCGCCAGGAGGTCCGACGATTTCCACGACGGCCCGCGGCGACATGTCGATCGTCGCGTTCGAGGAACGCTCCTCGAGTCGCTTCCAAAGCGCGAGCGGCTCCTCTCCATAGATGCCGAAATGGGTCTCCCCGTCGGGGAGGACGGCGGCTCCGGCGGCATCGTCGATCTCGCCGAGACGATTGAGCCGGCCGAGGCGCTGGATGAGGGCTCGCGCTCCGCACGCCTCGGTGACCAGCACGTCGAAGTCGACGTCGGCACCGACCTCCAGCGTTTGGGTCGCCACAACGACGAGGTGGCGCGACCGCCTCGACGGCCTATTGCGGCCGGCCGCGGCACCTGCCGCTGTATCGAGGATCGTCTCGCGCACCGAAGCCGCCTCGCGCTCGCGCATGCGTCCGGTCAGGAGCACAAGATCGGCATCGAGGGGATCTCGACGTCGTGAGCGCGCCCCCTCCAGCTCCCCCATCACTGCACGGGCGGTCGAAGGCGCGTTGCAGAACACGACGGCGGCGGATGGCTTTCGGGAGGCAAGCAGCGCGACCGCCTGGTCGGCAAGCGCACCGACCAGCTTCTTCCTTGGAGTCTTCACCAGCGCGACTGGCTTCGATGCGTCCAGCCTCTTGCGCACCAACGGGTCCGCTTCGTCGTCGGCGTCGAGGACGAAGGCGTTTCCGTCTCCGGTCGCGGTCATGTTCACGAGCACCGGCCGGCACCGTGTCGCGGGAAGGATCGTGCTCGCGTCACCGAGGTCGCATTGTGCGATCGGCTCGACCAGCTCCGCGAGCGGGCGGGCAAGATGGGCTTCGTCGAGCAGGACGAGGCTGTCGATACCGGCAAGAGCTGCGTCGACCGAGCGCATGCCCGCAGAGGTGCCGAAGCCCCGAAAGAGCCATCGGCTCGCGAACATGTCGACCGTGGCGAAGACAAGTGCTGGCTGCGCAGGATCGGGGGGTCGGGCACCGAGTTCGGCACCACCCCTTAGCCGGCAGACGTGCAGTGGCTCGCCTGCCGCGCCTCCCTGGCGCACGGCTAGTCCGTCAGCGACAGCCCGGAGGATCTCACGCTCTTGTGATCCGTCGACGGCTGCGGGGTTCGCGAGTAAACGTCCGATCCGGCGTCCGTGCGCGAAGGCCGCATCCACGAGAAGCCGCCTGTTGACGACGTACCACACCCTGGTCGGGCTTGTACGTTCTCGTGGCGCGACCACATGGTCGGCAGCCATGGTCCACACGGCGACATCAAGAGAGGATGTCTTGCCAAGGCCGGTGCCGACGCCAACCCCTTCGGGCCAACCAGTCTTGCGCACCTGTTGGGCAAGCCTCCGCTGCCAGGGAAACGGATCCCGCCCGTTGATCGCACGGTAGAAGGCTTCGAACGTGGGGAAGTCATCCATCGTTGGGTCCGCCCTCAGTGACATCCGGAGCGAAGAGTCCGAATCCGAGCTGGCGATTGCGGCCGAGAACGAGAGGTCCGCAGACGGGCCGTGCGAAGGTGATCCGCATGTGCGAGTAAGGCCTACGTTCTCTGCCCGAGCGAAAGATGAGCGCGGGTGGCACGTCAAGAGCGCCGGGCACAAGGGGGTGGCGTGAGATCTCAACCGAACTCACGAACTCCTCGCTCGCAACGTCGGGCGGCAAGCCGGCGTGAGCGCACCAGCGCGCGACCTCCGCTCGATCTGGTCCATGGCGGGACCAGCGCTCGTGCACGACGGGAGTGACGCTGACCCAACACATCGAGGGCGTGCTCCATCGACGGGGGTTCGCAGTCCACGGCGTGCGCTCGCCGCCATGCACCAACAGGGCCAGCCGGGTCCCCGAAGGCAGTACCAAGCCTTGGCCCGCGAGCCGGAAGACGGCCGCCCTCATCTGCTCCATAAGGGCCGGGTCGCACTCTCGGGGAAGGGTGATCGCCGCACCAAAGAGCCGCCCGGAGGCGTGCGGGTGGCCGACATCGGGCAGGGCGATGAAGCAAGCCTGCGGGCCGTCGACACCGTCCGGCCTGTGTCCGTGGATGACGGACGGGACGTCGGCCTCCCCGACGACGCGTTGGAGATGATCCGTGACGGCCGCGCGCAGGGTCTGGGTGACACGCAGCAGGCTCCGACTGCCGATCGACCGGTTGAAACGGAGCCAGACGGTTGTCGATGCCGACGGCACAACTCCGCCTCTCCGGTCTCTTGCGTCCGGACCGCGGTAACCGGCACGCCTCGTCGGGATCCATGCTCTTCCCATGGCCTCGCCGGACGACCAGCGGAGGTATGCCGAGTCGAGGGAGTCGAGAAAGCCTTCGTAAGGAACCGGGAGGGTGAAGTTCGCCGAGCGGTCCGGCTCCCAGACGTTCGGTGGCACTTCCGGTTCCGTGTTGCCGATCCGGACCTGGACTGGGCTGTCGGCACAGCCCAGGTATCCGATGCGTGCTGCGCGATACCGCAGTGCCGTAACAACCTCCTCGTCAGGAGTCGCACCTGGCCAGCAGTAGGTGATTGTCGGCTCGTGGGGCGACATCTTCATGCCGGGACGCACCAGCTTGGCCTTGCGAGCGGGATAGTCCTGGACCGTGCCTTCCTGGCTCTGGTCGACCACGGCGTACCTTGGGAGCAAAGCCGAGAGCTGCACCTCGGTGGACGCTGATGCGTGGATGTGCGGGGGGGAGAGGCACTCCAGCCAGCGCAGCTCCTCGCCTGACGTCGCCGTGCAGCGCTCGCCCGTGCCGTCGCTAGCCACGAGCGCACCGAAGAGTCGAGCGGGACTCGGCGGCCATTCGCCGACGGGATCGCCTCCGGCGAGGACCGTGTCGTCGGGGGAGCCGGCCCGGATCGTCCCGTGGAGAAGTGTGACGGTGACCGCCAGCATCAGGCCACCGGCCAGGACTTCTTGATGGCATCGAGCAGGCGCGCCGACGGCTGGAGAGTGAGGCGATTCTCGGGCCATTTGCTTCCGACGTCCAAGCCGGCGTCTTCCGCCCTCGTGGCGCAACCTCTCAGCAGAGCCGACGCTTCGGCGAAGTCGGGGACCTCCACCTCGGCGTCGCCTGCTGCACCGAGCCACCGCCATGACGTCGACCGGGGGCGCAGCTCGGCCCCTGACCGCAGGTGGAAGGAGCGACCAAAGGCGCAGACGTGGGCGACAAGACCGAGGGCGACCAGGACGGCCCTTGCCTCGGCGGAGCCTCCCGTCGTCCTCACCGTGCGCAGGGAGGCGAACGAGACCGTTGCCTGCTGGAGGACCTCTCGGAATGACACGCCTGCGGGCGCGGCGTCGTCACCGCCGACGGGTACCTGCCCGTGGCCGACGTCTGCCAGCTTCTTCCCCGTGGAGTCGAGGTCCCATCCGGCCAGCAGGTCGTTCTCGTTGTAGCGGACCTTGTCGGGAATGCTCAGGTTGAGTGGGTCGCCCTTCAGCCCCAGCCGCCGGATGTCGTCCGCTGCCGGCTCGATGCCGATGATCTCGCTCGCCCACGACCGGGCCTTCTTTGCCTGGCTGTGCTTCTTGCCAAGGTGGGACTGCCAGAACCCGAAGAGTGGTGCCTGGGGACACCAGGCCATGAGGGCGTCGGCATGGGCGGCAGTCGCGGAGAAGATCGCTTGGCCGATCTCGGTCTTGGTGAAGGCCACGCCGTCGAGCTCCGCATCACGCAGGTATGCGTCAGCGTTGCGGTGCGGGAACTGGTAGATCGAGATCTCCGACGGCAGGTGCGGCGGCAGCGTGCCGACCGAGGAGAGGTCGAGCACGATGTCGGGCAGCCCCAGAGCGTCACGCTCCGAGCGAAGCCCAGCCTCGAGACGGTTGGCTTGGCTCGGTTCGTTGTCGATGACCAGGATCTCTTTGACGGCCCGCGCCGCTCCCTCGCCGAGCCACCGACGGCCGTGCTGGTACCTGCCTCCTTCATAGACGGCGGGCTTGACGGGACCGCCGTCGCCACCAAGTGGCTCAAGTTCCGTCCGGATCGTGATGCCAGCCTCGAAGCTGTCATCGCCACACGCCGCGACGAGCCGGTCGGGGTCAAGTGCTGTGCTCATCTGCCCTCCACAAGAATGCTCCAAGACTCCCACCGCTTGTGGGGTCACCCTCGGTCTAGTACCCGGTTGTGACGCGCGCTCGGAGTCTCCGTCCCGGCCGGGTCGCGAGCAGCTCCCGACGGCACATCACGAGCCGAGGAGCCACCCCTGCGCGCCGTCTCGTCGGTCGGGTCGAAACCTTCGGCTTCCAAGTCATCGTGGGGCCCGCCGCAGCAGCCTGAGGCGCCCCTACCGAGCGTCGGGCCGAAGGCCCGGGCAAGGCCCTGCCCGGCATGCCCGGCCCCGCTCGTTCGCGCCACGGGGCTTTCGTGTCATGTGGGGGGGAGATCGCGCGGGGCCAAGGGGAGCACGATGGGTTCGCCGTCCGGCTGCCAGGTCCCCCGCACCTTGTGGTACGGGTGCCATCGACCGTCGTGTCCAAGTCGAAGCTGGCGCTCTTCGCGGGTAACGCGGTTGGCGGTCGCGCGCGCACCTGCGCCCAGGGCGACCCGCCCGGGAGCCAGCTCGGACGGTGCCGGGTTCCAGGATTCGAGGAGTGCGGCGAGACCGTCAGGCCCCCCTGCTTTCCACGCAAGCGCTCTGCGGAAGAGCTCGCGGCGGTCCAACCCGCAGCGGTGCGCGAGTTCGTCGAGGTCCACGGGAGCTTCGATGCCTGCGATCATCGACGACGCCCACCGTGCGCAGTCCTGTTCCAGGGTGAGATCGAGGCCCGTTCCGCCCCTGCCGTCGGCGAGATCGAAGGCGCGCCGGGCGCAGTCGGCAGCGAGCGCGCGCAGCGCGCCGGTGTCCACGCCGGAGCCTGGCGGTGCCGCGTCGACGAGGAGGACGGGCCGGCCCGGGTGGCGGGCAGGCGTTGGGAGCGCAACCGGCGCCGGAGCCCCCGCCACGGCATTGCCCGCCGCGACAACGCCCGACCATGCCTCACGAGCGACCACTCCCGCGTCCTCTTCCCAGCGGTCAGGGCACAATTGGTCGGGTGGGGAAGCGCCCCCGGAAGACGTCGCGATCTCTGAGCCTCGCTTGAGGCGGACCGCCGCGAGCAGCTCCTCCCGGTTCCTGCCGCGCAACAGGAACAGCAGGAACGGATCCCGGTCGAGCTCGTCTGCCACGAGGTAGCACACCGCGGCCGCGTGCTTGCACGGATCGGCCCAGTCCGGACACGAGCAGCGCGGTTGGACCTCGCCCGGCCCGGGGAGAAGATCGAGGCCGACGGAGCGCACGTCGCCGGCAACCTCGGGCACGAGCTCTCCCTCGAGAAGGGCGGCCGCATGGCCGAGCTGGCTGACGAGCGCGCCGGTGACCAGATCCCACTCCCGGTCAGAGAACCGGCGCACACGGACCCGAACCTCGTAGGGCGTGCGCCGGGATCCCTGGACCGGTGCGGTGACCTCGCCGGCCGTAACGTCCAGCTCCCCGACGGCGCCCGTGCGCGCGTATGTCCTGGCGCGAGGCAGGCGATTGGGGTCGAGCTTCGCTCGGCCCTCGATCGCCTCGACCCATTCGCGTCCCCACCAGGTGCCGCCGAAGGCCTTGCGACCAGCCGCGCGGCGCGCACCGGTGCCCGGGAGGCGAGGCTTGTACCGAGGCCAGTCTCCGCCTCCACGGCCGGGCGGGGCAAAGGGGCTCACCTCCGACCCCGACGTGCGTTGATCCCGCCAGAAGCGTCGCGGTGGGAGTGCGCAGCGTTCACGACACCCCCAGGGCCACTAGTTCGGCCAGGTCGTCGTCGGACATCTGGGCGATCCAGGCCTCGCCCGCGCCGACAACGGCTTCTGCGAGCCCGCGCTTTCTCTCCAACAGCTCGGCGATACGGTCCTCGAGGGTGCCCTCGGTGACAAGCCGGTGGACCTGGACGGGGCGGTCCTGGCCGATCCGGTGGGCCCTGTCAGTCGCCTGGTCCTCGACGGCGGGGTTCCACCACCTGTCGTAGTGGACGACGTGGGTGGCGCGTGTCAGGTTGAGGCCGACCCCGCCCGCTTTGAGAGAGAGCAGGAACACGGGCGCCCGTCCCGCCTGGAACGCGGCGACTATCTCCTCACGGCGGCGCGCGGGGACGCCACCGTGCAGGAACACGGTGGCGATCCCGAGATGGGCGAGGCGCGCCTCGATGAGAGCGCACATCTCCACGTACTGCGAGAAGACGAGCGCGGATTCCCCCTCGGCGAGGACGATGCTCAGGAGCTCCTCGAGGGCGGCGAGCTTCCCGGAGCGTCCGACGATCGGTCCCGGCTGGTGCAGGTACTGCGCTGGATGGTTGCAGATCTGTTTCAAGACGGTCATCATGCGGAAGACGAGCCCCTGGCGCTCGATGCCCCTCTTGTTGCGAATCGCGTCCAGCGCCTCGCGGACCTCGGCCTCGTAGAGGGTGACCTGCTCCGGCGTCAGTGCGACGACGCGGTCGGTGACGGTACGGGGCGGGAGGTCGGGTGCTATCGCCGGATCGGTCTTCTTCCTTCTCAGCAGGAACGGGCGCACCGTCCGCGCCAGCCTGTTGGTGACCACCGGGTCGCGCCGGCGCTCGATGGGCAGGGCGACGGTCTCGCGGAACCTCTCCAGCGGGCCGAGCAGTCCCGGAGTCGTCCAGTCGAGGATCGACCACAGCTCGCTCAGGCGGTTCTCCACGGGCGTTCCCGTGAGCGCGATCCGGTTCTTCCCGCCGAGAGCACGCAGGGCACGGGCCGTGTCCGAGAGAGGGTTCTTCGCATGCTGAGCCTCGTCGGCGACGACGAGTGAAAAGTGAGCGTCTGCGAGCAACGTTCGGTCGCGACGCACGACGCCGTAGGTGGTGACGACGACTTCGCCCGGGCGTAGATCCGATAGCGTACGCTCGGCGCCGTAGTAGCGGCGCACGGCAATCGCCGGCGCGAAGCGCTGGAACTCGCGGGTCCAGTTGCCGATAAGGGAAGTGGGACAGACGATCAGCGTCGTCGCCTCGGCAGTGGGTGCCCGCCGCCTTGCAGCTGCACCCGCTGCATGCGCGCGCTGGAGGTGCAGGCCGATGACCTGGATCGTCTTGCCGAGCCCCATGTCGTCGGCAAGGCAGCCACCGAGGCCGAGCTCGCACATCTGGTGAAGCCAGGCGACACCGCGTTCTTGGTAAGGCCGAAGCTCGCCGGCAAGACCCGGGGGCGCGCCGAGGGGCGCCAGGCCGTCGGCGGCAACGGAGCGCAGACGCTCGACGAGCGATCCGAGAGCGCCCTCGGCGGCGATGGGAACCGCCTCGCCGTCGACGAGCATCTCTCCCGCCATGGCAGCTGCGAGCGCCCCGATGGCCGATATCCGCTGATCGCGCCGCCTCAAGGCCCGTTCGATCATTGCGGGATCGACATGCACCCACTTGCCGCGCAGGCGGACGATGGACCGCTTGGCTTCGGCGAGATGATCGAGCTCCTCGGCCGAGAGCTGGTGCCCGCCCAGGGCGAGGCGCCACTCGAACATGACGAGCTTGTCGAGGGAGAAGGTGCCGTCGCCCTCCTCCGACGGGGACTCGGTGACCGCAGCTCCCAAGGTGAGCCCCTCGAAGAGCAGGGAGGAGGGCCACAGGACCTCGATCCCCGCGCTGCGAAGCGCCTCTCCGCCCTCCCCGAGGAGGTCATCGACGTCGCCGTCCGCGAGAGGGAGCGCGGAGGGGACGCGTGCGGTGAGAAGTCTGGCGAGCGGCGCCCACGCGCGAGAGCCCCGGCGCAGGGCGAGCAGGAGGTTCGTCTCGGCGTCGGGGTCGAGGCGGGATGCCACAGCCGGTGGCATCGAGAGGAGGTCGGCCGCGTCGACCACGAGGCTCGGGTCGAGCACCGAGGTCATCTGGACCACGGCGACGGGGCTCTGTCCGTCCAGGCCGTCGCCGGGAGGGATACCGTCGAGGTTGCCGTGCTCGTTGCCGCCAAGGTCGTCGTCAAGACCTCCGTCGAGATCGCCGGGCGCACGCCCGTCCCGGTCGATGTCCCCGTCGAGGACCACGCGCAGGCCGACGCGGGCACTGCCCTCGGGGTGGCGCGCGGCGTCGTCGAGCCACCCCCGGAGATGCGCGGCCTCTCCGGGATCAGGCCCGGCGAACAGGTCGCCGCCTGCCAGGGTGGGCGCGGCCGCGGTGCGCACGAGCGTGTCGGCCATGGCGTCCCACAAGGCCCGCACGGCGAAGGCCGGTCCGACGATCCGCGCCGGGGAGCCCGTGCCGGCCGGCACGCAGTGGGCGCAAGGCGGCATCGCGGCGCCGATCTGCGCGAGGAGGCGACGGTCGCCTGGATCGAACGGACCGATCCGCCAGGCATCCCAGCCCTCCGGTGTCACCGCCGGGTAGAGCCGGCCTCGCGCGAGGAGGCCGAGCCCTGCCACGACGGCATCGCTCCATGCGGCCAGGCTGGGCCGGACCCGCCACGCCTCGTCCAGCTCGGCGAGCCAGCGCACGGCCTCGGCGATAGCGAGGTCGTGGGCTGGCACCTCTGTTCTCCTGACGGTCGTGCCGGCGGGCACGACCACTGCGAGCCGGCCGTCAAAGGGCTCACCCTCCTGCGGGGGCGGGGGCAGGAGGGCCGGCGCCGCTATATCGCGAGCGTCAGCGGGATCTGACGCGCCCGGTGGCCGGTAGGCGGCGAAGGTCCCGTAGCGTGGCGGGTCGCCGGCCAGGAAGACCAGCTCGATGGCGGGAACGAAGACGAGGCCGCTTCCGGCATCGTCTTCGGCCGCCGCCGCCGATACGGCAACGGAGGCTATCGAGGGCATTTCGTGTCGCGCGTGGAGGGCAGTGTACATGCCCAGAACGAGTACGCAGAAGGAACCGGCCGGCATGACCGCGATGCCTGGAGGGCTCGACATCGCCGCAAGCGACCAGGTGTGGGCACCGGGCGCACGACGGGAGTCGAGCCCTCGCGCGGGAGGGCTCGGATCGAGCTCAGATGATCCCGGCGTCGGCCAGGCCGGCGAGCTCGTCGCGCGAAAGGCCGAGCATTGCGCCGTAGACCTCGTCGTTGTGAGCGCCGAGGCGGGGCGCGCCGGCGGGAGCGCGCGCAGCGGCCCCCACGTAGCGGGGAAACGGTGCCTGCTGGCGAACAGGTCCGATGACCGGGTCCTCGACCGTGACGAGGTCGCCCCGGACGGCCATGTGCTCGTCGGCGAAGAT
>JAJYGM010000746.1 GCA_021785095.1 Actinomycetes bacterium | reverse complement strand
CTTCTTCGAGCAGAAGTCGCTCTACCCGACGAAGGGGGACGTCCCCGATGGCGAGATCGTCGACACGCTCGGCACGGCTGCCGTTCGCAGGGACGGGAAGGACGTGACGATCGTGGCGCTCGCCGCGATGGTGCCGCGGGCGCTCGCAGCAGCCGACGAGCTCGCGGCGGACGGCGTGGAGGCGACGGTCATCGACCTGCGGTCCCTGGTGCCGCTCGACGTGACGACCGTGGCGACGTCGGTTGTCCGGACCGGCCACCTCGTCACGGTCGAGGAGAACCCTCGCCTGCTGGGCTGGGGTGCGGAGGTCGCGTCGATCATCGCCGAGGAGCACCTCTTCGACCTCGACGGGCCGATCGTGCGGGTCACGACGCCCCACATCCCCCTGCCGGCTGCGGACGCGCTCGAGGACGCGGCGCTGCCGACGGTTGCGCGCATCGTCGACGGCGTCCGTCGCTCGCTCCAATAGCCGCAGCAGCAGCGCCGCGTAGTCGTCGCGACGGCGCCTCGCCGCCGGCATTCGCCTCACTCAGCTCCACGGCGCCGGCCCGACTCTCCGGTGCCCCTTCCCGGCTCCCTCCTCAAGGAGGGGTCTCCCTCCCGCCCCATCTCCCATGGTGGAGCCGGCCGTCGTCGGGGCGAGGGAGGTCGAGCGATGGCGATCGCGGGTCGTCACCTTCGGGGTAGCCGAGGACGACGGCTCCGAAGAGGCGCCAGCCTGCCGGCACTCCGAGCGCGGAGAGCACAGCGCGTTCCGATCGGAAGTTGCCGAGGAAACAGGCGCCGAGCCCCTCGGAGGTGGCGCCCATGAGCAGGGACATCACGCCGAAGGCCGCGTCGCCGAACCAGTAGGGCACAGGCCACGCGGCCTCCGAGCTGCCCAGGCCGAGGTCGGCACCGGCCCGAACCTTGTCCGGCTCGCCGTAGCGGGCGACGTAGGCCGCGGGGGATGCGAGGGCGACCGCGACCACGGGTGCGCGGGACAGCCCAGGCCAGCGCCGCGCATGGCTGCGCCACGACTCGGTCGTCGCGGCGTGCCAGTAGCGCCGCGTCTGGTCTGCGCCGTCGAGGACGACCCAGGCGGACCCGCCCGCGTTCCCCGCGGTCGGGGCGCGCAAGGTGTCGCCGAGTATCCGCGTGAGGACCTCCCCCGGCACGGGGCGCTCGGAGAAGCTCCGCACCATGTGACGCGTCCGCAAAGCCTCGTGCACTTCCACGCAGACAGTCTGCCGGTCCGGGGCCGTAGTCAAATCTTGACCTGACTGGTAGGGTATTGCGGCATGACGACGACCCGCGAGCTACTGGCCCAGGCGAAGGCCGCCATCTCCGAGGTGGACACCCAGGAGGCGTCCGGCCGCCTCGGCTCCGCAGTGTTCCTCGACGTACGCGAGCCGGACGAGTACGAGCAAGGGGCGATCCCCGGTGCCGTCCACTTGCCTCGCGGCAACCTCGAGTTCTCGGTGGAGGGGCGGATCCCCGACAAGACCCGACCGGTGGTCATCTACTGCGCCGGCGGTGCCCGGTCGATCTTCGCGGCCAAGACGCTTGCCGACCTGGGCTACGAAGACGTCGTCTCGATGGCCGGCGGGTTCAATCGCTGGAAGGACGAGGGCCGCGATTGGAGCGCGCCGCGCACGCTGACGAGTGACCAGCGGAACCGCTACCAACGCCACCTCCTCCTCCCCGAGGTGGGCCAGCAGGGCCAGCAGGCGCTCCTCGACTCGAAGGTCCTGCTCCTCGGCGCCGGCGGTCTCGGCTCCCCGGCCGCGCTGTACCTCGCTGCGGCCGGCGTGGGGACGATCGGCATCATCGACATGGACGTGGTGGACGCGTCGAACCTCCAGCGCCAGATCCTCCACAACATGGACCGGCTCGGGGACCGTAAGGTCGACTCCGCCAAGAAGACGATCACCGCGCTCAACCCGGACGTCGTCGTCGAGACCTTCGACGTCCGGCTGGGCGCCGACAACGTCCTCGAGATCTTCGACGGCTACGACCTGATCGTCGACGGCACCGACAACTTTCCCACGCGCTACCTCGTCAACGACGCGTCCCTCCTGAAGCGGATCCCCGTCGTGCACGGGTCGATCTTCCGGTTCGAGGGCCAGGTCACCGTCTTCGACCCCTACAACGGCCCTTGCTACCGCTGCCTGATTCCCGAGCCGCCCCCCGCGGAGCTCGCGCCGTCCTGCGCAGAAGCTGGCGTGCTCGGCGTCCTCCCCGGCATCATCGGTTCGATCCAGGCGGTGGAGGCCATCAAGATGCTCCTCGGCCTCGGCGACCCGCTCGTCGGACGCCTCCTCGCCTACGACGCCCTCGAGGAGACCTTCCGGACGTTCAAGGTGCGCCGGGACCCGTCGTGCCCCGCGTGCGGAGAGAACGCAGGGGAGATCGTCATCGCCGAGTACGACGAGCTCTGCATGCCCCATGCGAGCTGACACATCTGTCGCTCGGCGCCTCTTTGGAAATTCTCATTCCCGCTCTTCGCGCTCGACGACACCCCTGGCATCGCTCAGACGACCTTCTTGACGGCCCGATGGCGGGTTCTGGGGGCTTGTCGGGTCCCTTTGGGACGTCTCGACCCGTGCGTACGCGATTTCGGTGGCAAGGCGGGCGTGCTGAGTGTTGCGCGCAGTTGTGAAATCTTCGATGCACCTGGCGCGGGCTTCGCTCCGTCGGTTCGTGCGGTCGCTCCCAGAGGAGCCGGAGATCGCCGGCGAGTCCGCGGGCCAATCGGAGCTCGGTTCGCTCTCGTCGACGTCCTCTTGCTCAGTGCGAAGCTGATCGACGGGAGAATC
>JAJYGM010000538.1 GCA_021785095.1 Actinomycetes bacterium | reverse complement strand
GCCCCTCAGGAGCCCCTCAGGAGAAGGGCACCGGGATCTCGTCCACGTAGACCCGCGCCGCCGCCTCGTGCCCTCGCCTCCCCGTCCAGCGCATCGCGGCGGCCGCACAGATCAGCCCGGAAGCGACCGCGACCTCCCAGGGCAGGTGGGTCGCCGTCGTGAGGACCGCCGCGCCGGCCGGGTCGAGGCGCCGCCCGGACCCCAATGCCGTCGCCGATCCGGCGACCGCGCCGGTGACCATGCTGCCCATCACCGCCACGCCGAGGACGCTGCCGACCTGGCGCGCGGTCGAGGCAATGGCGGAGGCGACGCCAGCCTGGGCGGGCGGCATCCCGGTGACCGCCGTGTTCGTGATCGGCGGGTTGATGAGGCCGAGACCGAAGCCGAGCAGCGCGTACGAGGCGACGAGCACGGCGTAGGGCGTGGCCGGCCGGAGGTCGAGAAGCAGCGCGGACCCCGCGGCGAAGGAGAGGCCGCCCGCGACAAAGGGCAGCCGGACGCCGAAGCGGGCGACGAGCCGCCCGCTCAAAAGCGACGACGCGGCGATGGTCGCGGTGGCAGGAAGGACGGAGACTCCCGCGACCAGTGGAGAGTCGCCCCTCGCCTCCTGGAGGTACAAGGTGTTCACGAAGAGGAACCCGGAAAGGACGACGTAGCTCAAGACGGCGACGGCGTTGGCAACCGAGAACGGGGGGCTGCGAAAGAAGCGGAGCTCGATCAGCGGCTCGCGCCGGCGAGGCTCGACGAGGACGAGGGCGACCGCGCTCAGCGCGGCGATCACGAACGGAGCCACGATCCACGTCGATCCCCATCCGAGCTCCGGCCCCTCGATCACGCCCAGGGTGAGACAGCCGAGCAACACAACGACAAGGAGCTGCCCGGGCACGTCCACGCGCCTGGCTCTCGGCGCACGCGACTCGGGGACGAACCGCCGAGCCAGCACCGAAGCGACCACCCCGATCGGCACGTTCACCCAGAAGACCGATCGCCAGCCGACTGCGGTCACGAGCAGCCCTCCGGCGATGGGCCCGCACGCCACGCCCAACCCGAAGATGCCGCTCCAGACGCCGAGCGCACGCGCGCGTTCCTTCGGATCCGTGAACACCTGGCGGACGATCGACAGCGAGACGGGTGCCAGCATGCAGCCACCCACCGCCTGGAGCATGCGGAACGCGATGAGCCAGGAGATGCTCGGTGCGACGCTGCACAGGAGCGAGCCGATGCTGAAGACGACGAGCCCGGTCGCAAAGACCTTGCGCCGTCCGATCCGGTCGGCGGTCGATCCCGACGCCATGAGGAGGCACGCGAGCACGAGGAGGTACCCGTCGGCGACCCATTGCAGGCTGGCGATGCTGGCGTGGAATTGGCGCTGGATCGTGGGAAGCGCCACGTTGAGGATCGTGGCGTCCACGTAGGTGATGAAGAGGCTGAGGCTGCAGATCACGAGGATGATCAGCCGGCGACGCCGGCCGGCCGGCCCGGGTGGAGGGGTCGGAGGCGCGGCGCTCCGCAGTCTCTTCACGTTGCCACGGTACGTGCGCGACGTCGAGCTCGATCAGGTCCCGCTCAGCTGCATGTCGGCGATCGCCAACGTCTGTCCCGCGGCTGGCCCAGGGAGCCACTCCACGTCTGCGCCGACGAAGAGCACCGACTGGAGCATTCGCTGAAGGCTCGAGGCGATCGTCACCTCGCGCACGGGCTCCGCGAAGACCCCTGTGCGCACCATCAGGCCCTCTGCGCCGACCGAGAAGTCGCCGCTCACCGGGTTCACCCCCGAGTGGACTCCGGTCACCGACTGCACGTAGACACCGTCGCCCACGGCGTGGAGGATCGCAGTCTGGTCCAGCTCGCCCGGGGAGAGGAGGAGCGCCCTGCACCCTGCACCCGGCGTCCCCGCGAATCCGCCGCGTACCGCCGAGCCGGTGGACACCGTCCCCGCCCTCCGCGCGGACACGCTGTCGTACACGAAGCCGCGCAGCCGTCCCGCGTCGATGAGCACATTGCGGCGGCACGCCAGACCCTCGCCGTCGAACGTCGCCGCACCGTACGCGCGGGGATCCGTCGGGTCGTCGACGAGCGTGACGCTCGGGCTCGCCACGTCCTCACCGACGCGTCCCGCGAAGAACGAGCGCCCCTTCACGACCGCCTCTCCCGAGAGCGCCGACGACACGACCGACAGCAGCGTCGAGACGACGCGGGGGTCGAACACGACACTGCACCGCCCCGAACGCGCCTTGCCCGCACCGAGCAGCCGCACGGCCCGCTCGACGGCGTCGTCACCCGCCCGCTTGGGATCGAGGGCAGAGGCCGCACGGCCCACGCTGAATCCGCTGCCCGTCTGTGTGCTCGAGCCGTCGCTCGCGATCGCGGACACCGAGAGGAACGCCGAGGTGTGGCGGGTCGCCGCCCTGATGCCCGTGGTCGAGGCGAGGGCCACCTCGACGCTGGCGTCGCCGTAGTCAGCCGAGTCGACCTGGCGCACCCGAGGATCCGCGCCACGCACCATGCGCTCCAGGTCCAGGGCGAGCTGCACCTTGTCGTCGGTGGACGCGGCCGCGAAGTCCGGATGCCACAAGTCGAGCTCGGCGGCGACCACCCCGTCGGGCTCGGCGAGCGCGACATCGGGGTCGGGCGTGGCGTAGGCCGCATTGTCCCGGGCGTCGGCGAGCACGTCGTCGACGACGGAGGGATCGAGAGATCCTGCCCACGCGAACCCCACCCGGTTGCCGCCGCCCCCTGGGTCGGCGAGCACCACACGCACGCCGATGCCCGACGAGCTCGCCGACGCGAGCTGCTCG
>JAJYGM010000051.1 GCA_021785095.1 Actinomycetes bacterium | reverse complement strand
GTCGTGGCTCGCGTACCTGCTGATGGGCACCGAGGCGCGTGAGGAGCTGAAGGCCAAGCAGCTCGAGAAGGTCATCTACTTCGCCGCCTACCTCGTCACCTACGTCGACGAGGAGCGCCGCCACTCTGACCTGCCGAACCTCGAAGCCGAGCTCCAGACCGAGGTCGGCGAGATCGAGCGAGCCCGCGACCTCGAAGCCGAGCGCCGGCTGTCCGAGCTCGAGAAGGAGCTCCAGGCCCTCGAGTCCGAAGGGGCGAAGGAGTCCGAGCTGCGCGCCCGCCAGCGGGCCGTCGAGCGCGAGGTCACCGCCGTCCGGGACCGTGCCAACTCCGACATCGAGATGGTGAAGAAGGCCTTTGCCGAGCTGTCGGACCTCCACGCCCGCAAGATCATCGAGGACGAGCTGCTGTGGCGGGAGCTGAAGAGCCGATACGGCACGTACTTCGAGGGTGGGATGGGGGCCGAGGCGATCGCCTCGCTCATCAACCGCCTCGACCTCGACGAGGAGGAGACGAAGCTCCGCGAGGCGATCGACCCGACTGACGGGCGCAGGCCGCTCTCTGCCCAGCGCAAGCAGAAGGCGATCAAGCGCCTCAAGATCGTCTCGGCGTTCAACCGGCGCGACGACCAGGGCCGCCGGGCGAACGACCCGCGGGCGATGATCCTCGAGGCTGTGCCGGTGATCCCGCCGGACCTGCGGCCGATGGTGCAGCTGGACGGTGGGCGTTTCGCCACGTCTGACCTGAACGACCTGTACCGGCGCGTCATCAACCGAAACAACCGGCTGAAGAGGCTCCTCGACCTCGGTGCGCCCGAGATCATCATCAACAACGAGAAGCGGATGCTGCAGGAGGCCGTCGACGCTCTGTTCGACAACGGCCGCCGCGGGCGCCCGGTGACGGGACCCGGCAACCGCCCGCTCAAGAGCCTCTCCGACATGTTGAAGGGGAAGCAGGGCCGCTTCCGTCAGAACCTGCTCGGCAAGCGCGTCGACTACTCGGGCCGTTCCGTCATCGTCGTCGGCCCGAAGCTCAAGCTTCACCAGTGCGGACTCCCCAAGCTGATGGCGCTCGAGCTGTTCAAGCCGTTCGTCATGAAGCGGCTCGTGGACACCGAGATCGCGCAGAACATCAAGTCGGCGAAGCGGATGGTGGAGCGCCGTCGCACCCAGGTCTGGGACGTGCTCGACGAGGTGATCAAGGAGCACCCCGTCCTGCTCAACCGTGCGCCCACGCTTCACCGCCTCGGCATCCAGGCCTTCGAGCCCGTGCTCGTCGAGGGCAAGGCCATCCAGATCCACCCGCTCGTCTGCGCCGCATTCAACGCCGACTTCGACGGCGACCAGATGGCCGTCCACCTCCCGCTCTCCGCCGAGGCGCAGGCCGAGGCTCGGATCCTGATGCTCTCGGCGAACAACATCCTCTCGCCGGCGACCGGGCGCCCGATCACGGTGCCCTCCCAGGACATGGTCTTCGGCGCCTACTACCTCACCCTCATGGCCGACGGGCGCAAAGGCGAGGGCCGGGTGTTCCGCAACCTCTACGAGGTCGAGCAGGCCTACGAGGCGGGAGAGGTCGAGCTGCACGCGAAGATCCAGCTCCGGCCGGGCCCGGCGGGCTGGGCGTTCCCGCTTCACGGCCGCCGGCACCGCACGCCGGAGGAAGCTGCAGCGGGCGTGACCCTCCCCGAGCCGCCGGCCGGCTGGGACGACCCCGCCTCGATCGAGACGACCCCGGGCCGGCTGTTCTTCAATGCGGCGTTGCCGGCCGACTTCGGTTTCGTGAACGACATCATCGGTCGCCGTGCGACGCCGGTCTCGGCGATCGTCGAGCAGATCGCGTCCAACTACCCGAAGGCCGCCGTGGCCGAGAGCCTCGACCGGATCAAGGATCTCGGCTTCCGCTTCGCCACGAGGTCGGGCCTCACGATCTCGATCGACGACGTGAAGACCCCGCCCGAGAAGGCCGGGATCCTCGACCGCTACGAGCGCGAGGCCGAGAAGGCAGAGACGCAGTTCAAGCGCGGCATCATCACCGACGACGAGCGGCGCCAGAAGGAGATCGAGATCTGGACCTCCGCCAACTCCGAGGTCGGGAAGGCGATGGAGCAGACGCTCGCCACGATCACCTTCAACCCGCTCGACATGATGGTGGACTCCGGTGCCCGTGGAAACGCGCAGCAGGTGCGCCAGATCGCCGGCATGAAGGGCCTCGTGTCGAACCCGCGGGGCGAGATGATCCCGCGGCCGATCAAGTCCTCGTTCCGCGAGGGCTTGTCGGTCCTCGAGTACTTCATCTCGACCCACGGCGCCCGGAAGGGGCTCGCCGACACCGCCCTTCGCACGGCAGACTCGGGCTACCTGACGCGCCGCCTCGTCGACGTCGCGCAGGAGCTCATCATCCGCACGGAGGACTGCGGCACGGCCCGCGGCATCTGGATCGACGACGTCGTGCCCGACCAGTCCGGCCGGCGGTCCTACCTCGAGACGCGGGCCTACGGCCGGGTGCTGCTCGAGCCGGTGACGCTCGCGGACGGCCGGGTGTTCGACGCCGGGCTCATGCTCGGCGACGCCGAGGTGCAGGCCCTCACCGACGATCCCGGTGTCGATCGGATCCGCGTCCGTTCCGTGCTGACCTGCGAGAGCGAGCACGGCGTCTGCGGGCTCTGCTACGGGAAGTCGCTCGCGACCGGCCGCATGATCGAGCTCGGCGAAGCGGTCGGCGTCATCGCCGCCCAGTCCATCGGCGAGCCCGGCACCCAGCTCACGATGCGTACGTTCCACGCCGGAGGCGTCATCGG
>JAJYGM010000167.1 GCA_021785095.1 Actinomycetes bacterium | reverse complement strand
GCATCGTCAGACCGGAGCAGTCGAGTCCCGCGCTGCTCGCTCCACCCCAGACGTAGGGCACGCCGAGGTAGCTCTCGGCGGTGCGGACGGCCTCGAGGCCGGCGGCGCTCGAGCCGTGCGGCTCGACGGGAGGCTGCCCGCTCGCCCCCGCGGCGCTCGCCGAGCCGACGGCAGCCGCGGCGGCTGCCTGCGCCGCAGGGCTCGAAGGGTCGGATCCTGCCGCCGCCGCGGCGACCGTCGCCGCGGCGGCTGCCTGCGCCTCGGCTTCGCGTTCCGCGGCGATGGCGGCGGCGCGCGCCTGCGCCTCGGCATGTGCCCTGGCAGCCGCCGCAGCTGCAGCCGCTGCGATCGCGCGGGCGCGAGCTGCCGCCGCGGCCGCAGCTTCCTGCTGGGCGATGAGGGACGCTATGCGCCCCCGGACGCGTCGCAGCGTGGCTGCTGTCGCCTCGGCGGTGCCGGCCGCGATGTCGCGCGCCTGCGCGGCGGACGACACGGCCGCACGAGCCCGCCCGGCCGCGGCGGCCTCTGCGGTGGTGCCGGCGCGCAGTTGCCGCTCGGCCGCCGCGAGGGCGTCGACCGCGCTCTGGAGGCGCGTCGCCGCAACTCCCGCGTAGGCCGTCACCGTCGACGCCTCGACGATGCTCGAGGACAGGACGGCGCCGAACTGTGCCGCTGCGCTGACGCCGTCGACGTAGTCTGCGACGGCGACCGACCGGACGAGGTGCCGGGCACCGACGAGGTGCCGGGCGTCGCGGGCGAGCACGCCACGATCTCGAGCGAGCAGTGCGTCGGCCCGCTGGAGAAGGACGATCGCCTCGTCGTACCGCTCTCCTGCGATCTGCTCGCGCTGGTTGTCGACGACGATGCGTGCTTCGAGAGCGGCGGCCTCGGCGCGTGCCGATCCGACCTGGCTCGGGCTCGGCCCCGGGGCCGGCGTGGTGACGACTGGCGTCGCGCCCGCCGGAACCGCTACGGCGACAGCCCCGGAGAGAGATGCGACAGCGAGCACAGCTGCACACTTCAACCTCACGGACAACATCTCCTTACTCTGACCACAGGACGTGGCCGTGTCAAAGGACTTCGCGTGCTTCTCGGGAAGGCCGTCGAGGCGCGGTCGGGCTGTGGGGATCTGACCGCTAGGTTCGAGCGTGGAGCGTCGCGTGGTGACGGTGGCGCAGTGGCAGGAGGTGGCCTGTGACCGACCCCGTCGTCGCGACCCGTTACGGCCGGGTGCGTGGCCGGCGCGAAGACGGTGTCGAGGTGTTCCGCGGTGTGCGCTACGCGAGGGCACCGGAGGGAGAGCTCCGCTTTCGTCCACCTGCGGAGCCGGAGGTCGCGGAGAAGGTGGTCGACGCCGGCGAGGTCGGTCCGATCGCGCCCCAGCCTGCCGCGGGGCCCGGCAGCTACGTTCCCGGGGATCCGGTGGCGCAAGGCGAGGACTGCCTGTCGCTCGACGTCTGGACTCCCGGATGCGACGACGGGCGCCGGCCCGTGATGGTCTTCGTGCACGGAGGCGCATTCCTCACAGGGAGCGGCTCGGGTGTGATGTACCGGGGTGACCGCCTTGCGCGGCGCGGCGTCGTCGTCGTCACCCTCAACTACCGGTTGGGCGTGCTCGGCTTCCTGGCGCATCCGCTCCTAACGGACGCCGGGAGCCGAGGTTGCGGCAACTGGGGTCTCGCCGACCAGATCGCGGCTCTCAGGTGGGTGCGCGACAACGTCGGCGCGTTCGGCGGGGACCCGAGCAGCGTCACGGTGTTCGGCGAGTCCGCCGGGTCGATGAGCATCGCGGACCTCCTCGGCGCGCCGCTCGCACGCGGGTTGTTCCGGCGGGCGATCCTCCAGAGCGGTGCGACGACCGTCCTCTCCGTCGACGTCGCGAGCGCGGTCGCAGATCGCTTCGCCGCCCTCGTCGGCGTCGCGGAGCCGAGCCGGCAGGCGCTCCTCGGCGTGCCTGTCGCGGAGCTGGTCGCAGCGCAGCGCGAGATCAGCAACGCCGTCGACCGGGGGATGGGCATGCCGTTCCGGCCCGTGGTCGACGGTGGCGTGCTGCCCCGTGACCCTGCCGACGAGATCGCAGCCGGCGCGGCCGCAGGAGTCGACCTCCTGGTCGGTACGAATCGCGACGAGTTCAAGTTCTTCGCGTTCGCGGGAGCGATGGAGGAGGCGCGCACGGAAAGCGGCGTACGCGAGCTGGTGAGCTACTACCTGGCGGGAGCGGGCCTCGGGGAGCATGCGCCGTCGGCCGCGGAGGTGCTCGGCGCCTATCGCACGGCCCGCTCTGCACGCGGCGAGCCCGTCGACCCCTTCGAGCTGCTTTGCGCCGTAGCGGGAGACTGGATCTTCCGCGTCCCTTCCACCCGGCTCGCAGAGGCCCACGCCCGGCGGGGCTCGGCCACGTACATGTACCTGTTCGACTGGGAGTCCCCTCTCGCAGGGGGTGCTCTCGGCGCCTGCCACGGACTCGAGCTTCCTTTCGTCTTCGGCAGCGTCCGCCATCCCGTCGTAGCGATGTTCGCCGGTGGTGACGACCAGGCTCTCGCTCTCTCGGACCTCGTCCAAGGCTCCTGGGCGGCGTTCGCCCGCTCGGGCGACCCCTCGACGCCCGAAGCGGGTCACTGGCCGCGCTACGACGCCGCCCGGAGGGCGACGATGGTGCTCGGGCGGCGCACGCACGTGGAGGACGCACCCTACGAGCCCGAGCGGTCGTTCTGGCAGGAGCGGCTCGGTCGCTACGGTAGCGGTGGCCCGATGGAGGGTGCTGTGGCACCGGGCGTCGCGCTCCTCGCGGAGGGCCGG
>JAJYGM010000238.1 GCA_021785095.1 Actinomycetes bacterium | reverse complement strand
CGCGGGGCGACGAGGACGTCAGGACCGCCAGGGCCCGGTCCGTATCGAGCGGGGCGACGTCCGCCAGACATTGAGCACTCGTAATCTTTCCCGACAAGCAACGCAACGCACCTCGACCAGAAGGAGGGGCCGCAGATGGACCAGCTCTCATCTCGCCGGAGGCTCGCCGGCGTGGCCACGGCAGCGTGCTGCCTCACGCTCGCGGCGGCCACGGCCACGGCCGCGCCCGCTCTCGCCGGCGCGGCGGCGCACAAGCACCGCGTCCAGTCCCGCGTCGCACTGGTCAAGATCGAGAAGACGAAGAAGTACGGAGCGCTCTTGGCAGACGCTGCAGGCAGGACGCTGTACTACAACAGTGCGGAGACCGTGAAGTCGCTCAAGTGCACGGGGAAGTGCCTGCGCGTCTGGCCGCCGCTCCTCACCCATGGGAAGCCGAAGGCAGGACCGGGCGTCGTCGGCAAGGAGCTCGGGGACGCGAAGCGGGGTGCCTCGCTGCAGGTGACCTACCACGGGCACCTCTTGTACCTGTTCTCCGGTGACAGCGCCGCGGGTCAGGCCAACGGAGTCGGGATCAAGGCTCTCGGCGGCACCTGGTTCGCGCTCCGCAGCACCGGCGCGCCGGTGAAGCCCGCTACGACGACGACGACCACCTCGAGGAGCGGCTACGGGGGCTACGGGGGCACGAGCAGCTCCAGTGGTTCGAGCAGCTCCAGTGGCTCGAGCGGCTCCAGTGGCTCGAGCGGCTCCAGTGGCTCGGGTGGGGGCTGGTAGGGACCTTCAGGAAAGGGACCTTCGGGCGAGGTCGAACCGGTCGAGGTTCATCACCTTGTTCCACGCGGCCACGAAGTCGCTCACGAACTTCTCCTGGGCGTCGGCGCTCCCGTAGACCTCGGCGATGGCACGGAGCTGGGAGTGCGCGCCGAGCACGAGGTCGACGGCCGTCGCAGTCCATCTGAGCTCGCCGCTGGAGCGGTCCTTGCCCTCGTAGACGTGCTCGGCCGTGGTCGACGGCTCCCACACGGTCGCCATGTCGAGCAGGTTCACGAAGAAGTCGTTCGTGAGGACCCCGGGACGGTGCGTCAGCACCCCGTGGCGGGACCCGCCGGCGTTCGCGCCGAGCGCCCGCATCCCTCCGAGGAGCACGGTCATCTCGGGGGCGGTCAGCGTCAGGAGCAGCGCGCGCTCCACGAGCAACTTCTCGGGAGCCAGCTTCTCCCCGTCCCGGAGGTAGTTGCGAAAGCCGTCGGCACGCGGCTCGAGCACCCCGAATGACGCCACGTCGGTCTGGTCCTGCGACGCGTCGGTGCGCCCGGGCGAGAAGGGGACGGTGACGTCGAAGCCGGCGTCCCTCGCCGCCCGCTCGACTGCGGCGCAGCCTCCCAGGACGACCAGGTCGGCGACAGAGACCGACTTGCGGCTCGACTGCGTGGCGTTGAAGTCCCGTCGGACCTGCTCGAGCACCGAGAGCACCGTTGCGAGCTCGGCGGGGTCGTTCGCCTCCCAGCGGCATTGGGGCTCCAGGCGGACCCGGCCGCCATTGGCGCCGCCGCGCTTGTCGGTGCCCCGGAAGCTCGCCGCCGCCGCCCATGCCGCCAGCACCAACTGGGACACGGAGAGCCCGGCAGCGAGGATCGTCTCCTTCAAGAAGGCGACGTCGAGGTCGTCGATGAGCTCGTGGTCGACCGGCGGGACGGGGTCCTGCCACAGCTGGGGCGCGGGCACGAGCGGGCCACGGCAACGGGAGACGGGTCCCATGTCGCGGTGGAGCAGCTTGAACCAGGCCTTCGCGAAGACCTCGGCGAGCTGGCCGGGATGCTCGTGGAAGCGCCGGGCGATCGGCTCGTAGACGGGGTCGACCTTGAGCGCGAGGTCGGTCGTCAGCATCATCGGTGCGTGGCGCCTGCTCGCGTCGTACGCGTCGGGCACCGTCCCCTGCGCCTCGGGGTTCTTCGGCGTCCACTGCTTCGCCCCCCCTGGGCTCGTCGTGAGCTCCCAGTCGTAGGTGAACAGGTTGTCCAAGAACCCGTTGTCCCACGCCGTGGGGTTCGTGGTCCACGCCCCCTCCAGCCCGCTCGTCCAGGCGTCGGGCCCGTTCCCGGCGCCGACGTCGTTCCGCCATCCGAGACCCTGCTGCTCGAGCGGGGCCGCTTCGGGCTCGGGCCCGATGTGCTCCGCGGTGACCGCGCCGTGGGTCTTGCCGAAGGTGTGACCACCCACGATGAGCGCAACGGTCTCCTCGTCGTCCATGGCCATCCGGGAAAAGCTCTGGCGGATGTACGTGGCGGCGAGCAGCGGGTCGGGGTTCCCACCCGGCCCCTCGGGGTTGACGTAGATGAGCCCCATGTGGTCGGCGGCGTAGGGGCCGACCATCTCCCCGGCGTCGGCGTGGCGCTCGTCGCCCAGCCACGTGTGCTCGGCACCCCAGTCGATGTCGTCCGGCTCCCAGATGTCGGGGCGCCCGAACCCGAACCCGAAGGTCCGCAGTCCCATCGCCTCGACGGCGCAGTTCCCGGCGAACATGATGAGGTCGGCCCACGAGAGCCTGCGCCCGTACTTCTGCTTGACGGGAAGGAGCAGCCGGCGTGCCTTGTCGAGGCTGGCGTTGTCGGGCCAGCTGTTGAGCGGGGCGAACCGCTGCGACCCGGTCCCCCCGCCGCCGCGTCCGTCGGTGATGCGGTAGGTGCCCGCCGCGTGCCAGGCCATGCGGATGAACAGCGGGCCGTAGTGGCCGTAGTCCGCGGGCCACCACTCCTGCGACCTCGTCATGAGCTCGACGAGGTCGCGCCGGAGGGCCTCGACGTCGA
>JAJYGM010000032.1 GCA_021785095.1 Actinomycetes bacterium | reverse complement strand
CCAGCCACGGGCGGCGCGGGTGGCCGTCGTTCGTGCCGTCGATGCTGCCGCCCGCCAGCAGCGGATAGTCGCCGCCGACCGCAGCCATGTCGCCGTGGCAGTTCTGGCAGTCCACCTTCGTCGTCATGGCGCCGCGCAGGCACTGCGTGCTCGCGCCGGGGTGGCACTGGTAGCAGGCCTGGGTCGTCGGGGACGGGACGGCGCCGCCCACCGGGACCGGGCCGTCGGCGAGCCCCGCCATCTTGTCCGCGTGGTAGGCGTGCATCACGCTCGACATCGTCCGCTGGCCGGCCTGCTGCGCGGTCGGGCCGCTGCCGGCGAGGTCGAGCGCCGGCGAGTAGTGGCAGCTGGCGCACAGCACGGGCGCGGCGAGCTGCGTGCCGAGCCGGGCGTTGTGCAGGATGAGGACGTTGTGCCGCGCCTGCGCCTCCGGGTCGGAGCCGTCCTGCCACCAGGCGAGGCTCGGGTCGGAGGCCGCCACCTTCCCGGTCGCATGGCAGTTCTGGCACGAGGTCTCCTCCGACACGGGGAGGACCACGTCCGTGGAGCCGAGCGCCTGGCCGGACTTGTCGAACGCCGTGAAGCGCATGAGCGGGTAGCGGTTCACCTGCATCGCGTCGTCGAGCGGGAAGATCGGGATGCCCGGCGCCTTGAAGAGGCCCATCGCCGTGTCCCACACCAGGGTCGTCCCGGCCGGCCCGGGCGCGTCGGCCGGCATCCACATTCCCTGGAGCCCCTGCCCCGGCGCGAGGCTCGCGCCGTAGAGCTGCGGCTCGAAGGTCCAGAAGTCGGTCTTGCCCTTGCTGGTCGAGTTGATGGATCCCGTCGCGTCGGCCACGGCCGAGAACCGGACGTCGGCCTGCGTGGCGTCGAGCACGACCGGGTCGCCGCCGGCCTGGAGCGCGACGACCTGGGCGTCGACGACGTTGTACGGCGGCAGGATCGAGAACACGGCGAAGCTGCTGTCGACGCAGTGCATGCCGAGGTCGTTGTTCGCGAACACCCTGTACGCCGCGCCGGCGGCCGTCCCGCCGTCGGACGGCGCGGGCGCGCTGGCCGAGAGCCTCCAGTCCAGCCGGACGCTGCCGCCCCTCGGGACCGTGACGGTCGCGGAGGCGGTGGCGTAGCCGCTCGCCGCGGCGGTGAGCTCGTACGTGCCGGCGGCCTCCGCGAGCGAGTAGGTCCCGTCGCCGGAGGTCGTCGCCGAGCGCGTGCCGTCGCCGATCACGACGCCCGACAGGTGGGCGCCGGTCACGGCGTCCGTGACCGCGCCGTAGACGGAGGTCGACGACTCGTGCGTCTCCGACGACGACGCACCGGCGAGGTTCGATGGGCTTCCGGAGGTTCCTCCACAGGCGGTGACGAGCGATCCAGCGAGCACGGCGACGACGGCGATCCTTCTCCTCATGGTCCGTCCTTCTCCCCTCCCGGGCACCCGTCGAGCCTCCGGCGGGCAGCCGTGTAGAGGCACCCGGATCGAGAACGGTTCGCCCGTTCGTCACTCGTTCATGGGACATGGAACTCCTTTTTCGTTTCAATATCTTGGACCTCGTACGTTCGCGGGATACAGTCGGCCACGACGTGAGTCACGGTGCGCGCGTTCAGCACCTCTGCGCCGGTCCCATCGCTTCCCGGCACCGCCGCCCGCCGGCGCCGCGTGCCCGCTCCGCCCGCAGCGGCTCCTGGCGGGAACGCGCGTCTCGCGGTAGGTGATCGCGCATGCCGGACGCCGGGACGAAGCAGGAGCCGACGCAGGGGACCACGGCCGCGGGAGCCTCCACCTTGGCCGAGGTGCGCTCCCGGATCGACGACGCCGACGAGCGCATCGTCGCGCTGCTGGCCGAGCGGCGCCGCCACGCGCTCTCCGCGGCGCGCTTCAAGAGCGCCGCCGACGGCGTGAAGGACACGGTCCGCGAGGAGCGGGTCATCGCCCACGTGCGCTCGCTGGCGGAGCGGGAGGGCATCGAGCCCGAGCTGGTGGAGATGCTCTACCGCGACATGATCGCGGGCTTCGTCCGCGTCGAGCAGGTCTCGGGGGATCACCGGGCGCCGCCCGCGGTGGAGAACGGGAACGTCGAGGCGTTCCAGGCCGTGGTGCCGCCCGAGGAGCTGAAGCAGCGCGTGCCGCTGACGGCCCGCGCGGCGGCCACCGTGGTGGAGGGACGTCGCGCGCTGGAGGCGATCCTCGACGGCCGCGACCCGCGCCTGTTCATGGTGGTCGGCCCGTGCTCGCTCCACGACCCGGCGGCCGGCCTCGACTACGCGCGGCGCCTGCGCGCGCTCGCGGACGAGGTCTCCGACACGCTCCTCCTCGTGATGCGCGTCTTCTTCGAGAAGCCGCGCGTCTCGTTCGGGTGGGAGGGCTTCGCGAACGACCCGCACCTCGACGGCTCGTTCCGCATGCAGGAGGGGCTCGAGCAGGCGCGGCGGTTCCTGGTGGACGTGGCGGAGCTGGGCCTGCCGGTCGGCACCGAGGCGCTCGACCCGGTCGCCCCCCACTACCGCGGCGACCTCGTCTGCTGGACCGGCGTCGGCGCCGGAACGGCGGAGTCGCAGACGCACCGGAACCTCGCCTCCGGCCTCTCGACGCCGGTCGGGTTCAAGAACGGCCGCGACGGCGACGTCCAGGCCGCCGTCCACGCGATCGTCGCCGCGTGCCGGCCGCACGCCTTCCTGGGCATCAACGACCAGGGGCGCTCCGCCGTGATCCGGACCCGCGGCAACCGCTACGGGCACCTCGTGCTGCGCGGAGGCGGCGGCCGCCCCAACTTCGACAGCGTCTCCGTCTCGCTCGCCGAGCAGGC
>JAJYGM010000635.1 GCA_021785095.1 Actinomycetes bacterium | reverse complement strand
CGGCTGCTCGCGTACGACGCTCTCGAGGCGACGTTCCGGACCTTCCGGATGCAGCGAGACCCCGCGTGCCCTGCCTGCGGGCCCGACGCCGGCGAGCTCGTGATCGCCGAGTACGACCAGTTCTGCATGCCGCACCCGAAGGAAGCCCCCGCGCTCGCCTGAGACGGCCGTCGCCCCGGCACGGGCCCCTACCAACCTCGGGACCGGTCGGCGAGCTCGTCCAGTGGGCGACTCGAACGGTTCGACCTCGCCGAGGGGCCTCTCTTCGGGGGCCTCACCCCATCGAGGGGCTGCCTCCGTTCAGGACTCAGGGCGCTCCCAGAGCGCTGCGTGCAGCCGGCGAAGGGCGGCGAGGTCGACCACCGCAGTGCTGGCAGTCGCTGCGCCCCCGGCCCGGGCGAAGACGCCATGGGGGTCGGCGCGCACGGACGCAGGACTGTCCGGCTCGCCGAGGCCCTCCAGCACCAGCGGTGCCGACGTCACCTCTTCGAAGCGGGTCTCGTCGTTGCCGGTGACGACGCAGGCGATGCCCGCCGCCGTCGCCGCGGCGAGGCCGGGGCCCGAGTCCTCCACGGCGAGCACGGCCGACGGGTCGGCCTCGAGCCTGGCCAGCGCGAGTAGGTAGGCGCTCGGGTCGGGCTTGAGGATCGGGACCTCCCGGCCGGTGACGACGACGGCGAAACGCCCCGGGCCGAAGTGACCTGCGAGGAGTGGCTCGACCCACTCCGGGCTCCCGGTCGTGACCACCCCGAGGCGGATCCCCGCCGAGGTGAGCTCGTCGACGAGGCGACGGACCCCGGCCCGCAGCGGGATCCGACCGGCCAGCACCATCGCCTGGAAACGCTCGGTCTTCACCCGGTGGAGCCGCTTCGCGAGCGCAGGCCAGTCCGCCTCGGCGACCGGTGCGGACCCGGCCGCGCTCCGGGCGGTGGCGAAGTAGTGGAGCAGCCGGGCCTCCCCACCGGTGACGGCGAGGAGCTCCCGGTAGTGGGGGACGTCCCAGCGATCGGGGAGCCCTGCCTCCGCGAAGGCCTCGTTGAAGGCGACGCGATGGCCGTCGCGCTCGCTGTCGACCAGCGTGCCGTCCACGTCGAACAGCACCGCCGACATCTTCCCCCGGGCTCGGGCGGGGCCCGTCGCTCCTCCCACCTCGACCGTCATGGTGCCGCCCCCGCGGTCTTCGCGCGCCGCTCCTCCGCCGGCCGCGGCGTGAGTCGCTCGGGTCGAGGCGTGGGTCGCTCGGCCGACGGGGTGCGTCGCCACAGTGCGAGGCGACTGCTCACGGCGCCGCACCCGGTGGGGGCAGGTCTCGCAGGTCGAGCACGCTCCCCGACGCAAAGCCAGCGTCCACGACCCCCCAGATCCGTGCTGCCACCTCGTCTGGATCCGCGAGCCGTCCCTGCTCGTGGAGCCGGACGAAGCGCTCCCGGGCGGGGAACGACGCTTCGGGCGTCGCGCGGAGGCGCTCCTGCATGGCCGTCGCGACGACCCCGGGCGCCACCGCGAGCACGACCGCACCGTCGCGAGCGGCTTCCTCGGCGCCCGCGGTCCGGCACCACTGGTCGACCGCCGCCTTGCCAGCGCCGTAAGAGGACCAGCCCGGGTACACCGTGTGCGCGGCCCCCGACGTGAGGAGGACGAGGTCCCGGCGGACGGGGAGCCCCGCCGTCGCCGCGAGGAACGCCTGGCCGATCACCTGCGGCGCCGCGGCGTTGAGGAGGACGTTCCGGGTGTACGCGGCGGGGTCCACCTCGCGGGCGAAGCCCACCGGGTCGAGGCTCCCCGCCGCGTGGACGAGGACCACCCGGCTCTGGCTCCCACCTGCCACGCGCGCGGCGACATCCCGGGCGAGAACGGCCCACCCCTCTTCGGTCGCGAGGTCCGCAGGAAGGTGCGCACAGCCGCTCGGCGCCCGGCGGGCGACGCCGATGACCTCGGCGTCCGACCACGGCAGCGTCCGCACGAGCGCCGCGCCGATGCCGCTCGACGCGCCGGTGATCCAGACGAGAGCCCCCATGAGCCGGCGAGCCTAACGCCGCCTCCTCGCGGCGCTACCGCCCGTGAACGCCGAGCGTCCTCGCCGGCCAGCGAGCCGGCAGCGCTTCGTCGACCGTCGGGTTGGCGGGGACGTCTGGTTGCCGCCGAGTCCGGCAGGTGGCTCGCTCGCGGTCACGCGCCGTCGAGTTCGCGAGCCGGAGTGACTCGGGGCGCGGACCCAACTACCGCTCGATGGCTCCGGCCGGCGCGCGCAGCGTGTGACCGGCCGTTGCTTGCCCTACAACGTTAGATGCGGCTTCGGGGTGCTCGTACCAGGTGTCGCACTGGTCCAGCGCCGTCCTGGCCGGCCCCCCAAGCGTCAAGGTCGCCCGCCATCGCGTTCAGCGCTTGCCGCGACCGGCGGTGCTCTCTCGGACGATGAGCCGATGGGGTGCCAGGACGTCCCTGGGACCTGCACTCCCGAGCCCACCCGAACCGCCTCCGGCCGGCGTGCCCTCCAGAGCGCCAGACCCCTTGGCCGCCCGCTCCTCGAGTCGAGCGCCGAGCAGGTCCATGGCCAGTCGCGCGATGTGCTCCTTGTCCGGGGAGACGGTGGTGAGCGAAGGGGCGGAGTAGCGCCCATCCTCGATGTCGTCGAAGCCGACCACGGCGATGTCCTCCGGAACCCGCAGGTCCCGGTCGTAGCAAGCTCGGAGGGCACCGAGAGCAAGGAGGTCGCTGAAGGCGAAGACGGCGTCAGGCGGAGGCTCGAGGGCCATCAACCGCGCCATCCCGGCGGCCCCGTCATGGCGATGGAAGTCGCGAACCTC
>JAJYGM010000333.1 GCA_021785095.1 Actinomycetes bacterium | reverse complement strand
CCGCCGTCCACGTCTCGTTCGTCGCCTTCGACGACGGGACCGAGCAGGAGCGCACGCTGGACGGTCGCTCGGTGGTCGCCATCCACCCCGACCTCACCGCCGACATCGACCTCACCCAAGCCCGGCGACTCCGCGAGAACCTCGGGATCGCATTTCAGGGCCCAGTCAAGGTTGGCCCGTTCGACATTCCCGCTGACCTCGCCGAGAAGCTCTTGCGTGCCCCCAATCCAGATGGCCGCGACAACGAGATCGTCGTCCGGCCATGGGTCAACGGTACGGACATAACCGGACGACCCCGGAACATGTGGATCATCGACTTCGGGGACGGGATGTCACGCGAGGAGGCGGCGCTGCACGAAGCCCCCTTCGAATACGTGCGCAGCCACGTGGAGCCGCTACGCGCCGCCAATCGAGATCGCCAGCGGCGGGAGAGTTGGTGGCGCCTCGGGAGAAGCGGGGGCACTCTGCGTGTGGCCCTGCGAGGGCTGACGAGGTACATCGCCACTTCGCAGACGGCGAAGCATCGGGTGTTCGTGTGGGAACCGCCGAGTGCTCTGCCGTCCGTCTCAGTCATCGCGATCGCGCGCGACGACGACTACACCTTCGGCGTGCTCCAATCGCGGGTGCACACGACCTGGGCGGCCCGCATGGGCACCCAGCTGCGCGAGGCCGAGTCCGGCTCTCGCTACACCCCGACCACCTGTTTCGAGACGTTCCCCTTCCCGCGCCCCACCGACGCCCAGCGCGGGGCCATCGCCGACGCGGCCGCGAACCTCGACCGCCTCCGCGAGGGCTGGCTCAACCCGCCGGACCGCCCATACGACCTCTCCGACCGGGAGCTGGCCCGGCGGACCCTGACCAACCTGTACAACCAGCGCCCGACCTGGCTGCAGGACGCCCACGCCCGGCTCGATGCCGCCGTCCTCGATGCCTACGGCTGGCCTGCCGATCTCGCCGACGAGGAGCTGTTGGCGCGGCTGCTGGCGCTCAACCTGGAGCGGGAGCCAGCCGCGTGACCGAGTGGATGTTCCAGGCCAACCCGAAGCGGTACGACCTGCTCGCGGCGGCGCGCGCCGGCATCGACGACAACTGGTCGATGAACCAGCACCGCGACCGGGTTGCCATCGGAGATCGCGTCTACTTCTATCTCTCCGGCGCGACGGCCGGCGTCTACGTCGTCGGGCGGGTCGTCGGGCCGGTGGTGGAGGCCCAGGCCGCCGACGAGTTCGGGCGCTGGAAAGTGGACGTCGAGTACGACGCCTGGGTCGAGCCGCCGCTGCTGCGCCCCGAGCTGCTGGCGGACCCGGTGCTGGGCGCCTGGCCCCCATTCAGGGGGCAGCTGCGCACCAACTTCATCCTGCCCGCGGACGTGGCGTCACGGCTGCGGCAGACGCTGTCCGATCGCACCAGGCCCATCCCGCGCCAGCTCGGGCAGGGTTTCGATGAGACCGTGCACGCGGTGAACCTCGCCATCGCCAAACACCAGACGAGGGTGCGCGAGCAGCTCCTCGACTACCTGAAGGCGATGCCGCCGGCGGCCTTCGAGGAGCTGATCCGCACGCTGCTCGAAGCCCTCGGCTACGACGAGGCCGAGGTGCGCGGCAAGACCGGCGACGGGGGCGTGGACGTGGCCGCCGTGCTGCGCCTGCACGGGATGACCTCGGTGCCCACCATCATTCAGGCCAAACGCTGGGGCCGAAACGTACCCGGCGACGTGGTGCGCCAGCTGCGCGGCGCCCTCCACGTGGACGAGCACGGCGTCGTCATCACCACCAGCCGTTTCACCCGTGACGCGATCGACGAGGCTGCCGCGGCGGGCAAGGCACCCATCGGGCTCGTGGACGGCCCGAAGCTGGTGGACCTTCTGATCGAGCAGGGGATCGGAGTGCAGAAGCGCGCGCTGAGCACCTGGACCATCGACCTCGACGCGCTGGAACCGCGAGCGTAGGCGCGATGTTCGAGGCGGTGCCGGCCGACTGGCGCGAGGCCCTGGGCGACGTGCTGGCGGATCATCGGCTCGTCGAGCTGGAGGCCTTCGTCGCCGCCGAGCGTGCCGCGCACGCGGTCTACCCGCCCGAGCGCCAGGTCTTCGAGGCGCTCCGTCTGACGCCGTATGCCGCGGTGCGCGCGGTGATCGTCGGACAGGACCCATATCACGGTCCCAACCAGGCGCACGGACTCGCCTTCTCGGTGCCGTCGGGCGTGCCGGCTCCGCCGTCGCTGCGAAACATCCTTGCCGAGTGGGCCGCCGACCTCGCGCAGCCGCTCCCGCCGACAGGCTCGCTCGTGCCGTGGGCGGAGCACGGGGCGCTGCTCCTGAATCGGCTGCTCACCGTCCGCGGCGGCGCGCCTCGCTCGCACGCGCACCAAGGCTGGGAGCTGTTCAGCGCGGCGGTGATCGCCGCCGTCGCAGCGCGTCGCGATCCCGTTGTCTTCCTGCTCTGGGGTGCCGATGCGCAGGAGGTCCGGCGCTTCATCGACCCGGGCCGGCACGTGGTCCTCTCCGCGTCCCATCCGTCCCCGCTATCGGCTCGGCGGCCGAGCGGGGCCGCCCCGCCGTTCCGAGGCTCGCGTCCGTTCAGCCAGGCCAACGACGCGCTTCGGCGACGATCTCACCCGGCCCTCAACTGGAGCCTGGCCGGGTAGTGCGCTCTCGGGCCGCCCAGCCGCTCCCGTCACGGTGCCTGGGTCAGCAGCTCGATCGCACGACCAGGGTCACGGCCGAGGTCGCGCTTCCCCTGGCATCCGGGCGCGACACACCGGAACCACCAGCCGTGCGCGGATCGATCGAGGCGCATCGGCGCGTG
>JAJYGM010000770.1 GCA_021785095.1 Actinomycetes bacterium | reverse complement strand
GGCCGGCCTGGCCTCCCGACCGAGACCTCCTGCGACGGGCGCCAGGGCAGCACTGCGCACGAACGCGAGGAGATCGGAGTAGGGATCGAAGCAGGCGAGCCGTTGCGAGCGAGAGAGCGGGCGGCGCGGCCAGTCCCCCCCGGTGCGGTACAAAGGGTCGGTATGGATCGACCGACGCCGGGTTGCCCGCCCGTCACCTATCTCGACCACGCCGCCTCGGCGCCGATGCGCGACGAGGTTGTCGAGGCCGTGGCGCCGTTCGCTGCCCAGGTCTTCGGCCATCCGTCCGGGCACCACCGCCAGGCGCGTGCCGCGCGCCAGGCTCTGGAGGACGCGCGCGACCAGGTGGCCGAGCTGCTCGGGGCGGCGCCCAGCGAGGTCGTCTTCACCTCCGGGGGGACCGAGGCCGACAACCTGGCCGTCTTGGGCGTGCTAGGCGCCGCCGTGCATCGCCGTGTTGGCGCCGAGACGGTCGTGTTGAGCTCGTCCATAGAGCACGCGGCCGTGCTCGAGGCATGCCGGGTGGCGTCTCAGCGGCTCCAGGGAGTGGTCCACGAGCGCGTCGGGGTGGACCCACACGGCGTCGTCGACCTCGGCCGCCTTGCGCAGGCGCTCGACCGCGACGTCGCGCTCGTGACGGTCATGCTCGCCAACAACGAGGTGGGCTCCATACAGCCGATCGACGAGGTGGTGGCACTCACGAGGCGCCTCGCCCCCCAGGCGGCGGTCCACACCGACGCCGTGCAGGCGGCTGTGTGGCTCGACGTCGCGAAGGCTGCGCCGGGGGTCGACCTCGTCAGCGTCTCTGCGCACAAGCTCGGCGGCCCCAAGGGCGCGGGCGCGCTCGTGGTGCACGAGGGCACCGAGCTCGAGCCGCTCTTCGTCGGCGGGGGACAGGAGCGCGAGCGCAGGGCCGGCACGCACGACGTCGCCGGCGCGGTCGGGCTCGCCGTGGCTCTGTCCATCGCGGCGCTCGAGCGCGAGGAGGAGTCGGCTCGGGTACGCGCGCTCCGGGACCGGCTCGCCGACGGTCTCCTTCATGCCGTGCCGTCGGCGACGGAGGCCGCGGACCGTAAGTTCGTGCTGCCAGGCCACTGCCACCTGTGCTTCGCCGGCGTCGACCGAGAGGAGCTCGTTGTCCTGCTCGACGAGGCGGGCGTGTGCGTGTCGGGCGGCGCAGCCTGCGCGAGCGGCGCACTCGAGCCCAGCCACGTGCTCGCCGCGATGGGCGTGCCGGCGCCGATCGCCCGCGGCTCGATCCGGTTCAGCCTCGGCCATACGACTGGCGCCGAGGACGTCGAACGTGCCCTCGAGGTCGTGCCCGAGGCCGTCGCCCGCCTGCGCGGCTGACCGGCGCCAGGTCGACCGCGGTGCGAGTGCTCGTCGCGATGTCTGGAGGCGTGGACTCCTCGGTCGCCGCCGCGCGCCTCGTCGCGGAGGGTCACGAGGTCGTCGGCGCCACTTTGAAGCTCTGGGGCGGCCCGCAGAGCTCGGGCTGCTGCTCGGTCGCCGACGTCGACGACGCCCGCCGTGTCGCCCAACAGCTCGGCATTGCCCACCACGTCTTCAACTACGCCTCCGACTTCGAACGCGACGTGGTGGGCCCCTACGTCCGCGCCCACGCCGAGGGCCGCACGCCGAACCCGTGCATCGAGTGCAACCGCCGCATCAAGTTCGATCACCTGCTCGAGCGGGCGCGCCGGCTCGGCTTCGATCGCCTCGCGACGGGCCACCACGCGCAGGTCCACGAGCGCGACGGCCGCTTCTCACTGCGCCGCGGAGCCGACGCCCTGAAGGACCAGTCCTACGTGCTCTCCATGCTGGGGCAGTCCCAGCTCGGCTCCATCGTGCTGCCGGTGGGGCACATGACCAAGGGGCAGGTGCGCGCCGAGGCGTTGCGACTGGGGCTGCGCACTGCGGCGAAGCCCGACAGCCAGGAGGTCTGCTTCATCCACGGTGACGAGGGCCGGCGGGACTTCCTCGCCTCGCGTGTCGAGCTGCACTCTGGCGAGGTCGTCGACGCCGAGAGCGGCGCGCCTCTCGGCGCCGTGGAGGCAGTGGAGCTCGTGACCGTGGGCCAGCGCCGCGGCTTGCCGGCGGCCGGAGCACGCCGATATGCGGTCGCGGTCGACGTGAGGGCGCGCCGGGTGACGGTCGCAGACGCAGCGCGTGCCATGGTCGACGAGGTGTCGCTCGAGCCCGGGACTCTGACGTGGGTGGACCGCCCGCTCGTCGATGGCGACGAGGCCGTCGCGCAGGTGAGCGCGCATGGCCGCCCCGTCCGCTGCGTCCTTCGCGTCGGGGTCGGGGCCGGGCTCACCTGCAGGTTCGCTGTGCCGCAGCGGCCGGTCGCCCCTGGCCAGACCGTCGCCCTCTACGACGCCTCGGACCCGCACGCGGTCCGGGGCGCGGGCATCGCGGCCGGCTGCCGGGAGCTCGGGTGAGCTCCGTGGACGACCAAGGCGCCCCGGCCGAGTCCGACGCTGCTTTCGACCGGCGCACACCGGACGAGGACGACGCCGCTTTCGACCGGCGCACACCGGGCGAGCCGGCTGCCGAGCTGCGCCGGCTCATCGCCTACCACGACCATCGCTACTACGTCGTCGACTCGCCCGAGATCCCCGACGCCGACTACGACGCCCTCTTCGTCGAGCTCCGCCGGATCGAGGCCGAGCACCCCGAGGTCATCACCCCGGACTCGCCGACCCAGCACGTCGGCGGCGCACCGGCGCCCCAGCTCTTCGCGCCCGTACGCCATCGAATACCGATGATGAGCCTCGACAACTCGTTCAGCGAGGCAGAGCTCGA
>JAJYGM010000427.1 GCA_021785095.1 Actinomycetes bacterium | reverse complement strand
GATCATCGAGCCGATCATGATGAACGCCGGGATCGTCCCGCCTGAGGACGGCTATCTTGCAGCGCTGCGCGAGTTGCTGCACCGCCACGACGTCCTGCTCACCTTCGACGAGGTGAAGACCGGGCTCGCTGCGGGACCGGGCGGGGCAACCGCGCTCTACGGCGTCACCCCCGACCTCGTCTGCCTCGCGAAGTCGATCGGCGGCGGCCTGATCACCGGTGCGGTGGGAGGGACCCCCGAGCTCATGGGGCACGTCGCCGACGGCGGCTACGAGATGGTCGGGACCTTCAACGGCAACCCGCTCTCGATGGCGGCCACGCGGGCGACGCTCGAGCAGGTCGCGACACCCGCCGCCTACGAGCAGCTCGCGCACCTCCGCCGCCGGGTCGACGAGCGCCTGACCGCCGCCATCGCGCGGGCGGGCCTCGAGGCACACGTCGTGTCGGTCGGTGCTAAGGGATGCGTCACCTTCTCACCGACCCCGGTCCGCAACTACCGGGACTTCCTCGGTGTCGACGACCGGTACAACCACCTCCACTGGCTGGTGCAGCACAACGGGGGCGTCTTCCTCCCACCATGGGGCAAGACGGAGCAGTGGATGATCTCGGTCCAGCACACCTCCGAGGACATGGACCGCTTCATCGCCAACTTCGAACAGATGGCCGAGGTCGTCTCGGCGTGACCGCCGGCAGGCGCTGGTCCCGGCGCCGGGAGTCCTTGCGGCTCCTCGCGACGGGTGCGACACTGGCGCTTGACCGACGGTTCAGTCAAATCCGTCCATAAGCCCGGGGGGGAGCGTTTCCGGGTGTAGCCAGAGAGGGGACCGAGTCAATGCACCCACGTGAAGGCTGGACAGAAGGCGGAGGGCGCGTGACACGCCGTGACTTCCTCACCAAAGCCGGTGCGGGAGTCGCGCTCGGCGGCATCCTCGCGGCGTGTGGGAGCAACGGCTCAGGTGGCGGCACGACACCGTCTGGGAGCGGCAGCTCCTTGCCGCTCCCGCGACCGAACCGGCCCGTCGAGTGGCCCATCTACAGCGACGACGCCATCATCAAGTCCGGGCTGAAGCCCGAGACGGGGGCGACGCTGCAGATCTACAACTGGGTCGCCTACATCAACGAAGCCGTCGTCAAGAACTTCTGCAAGAAGTACAACTGCAAGTACTCGATCACGACCTTCAACACGATGTCGGAGGCGATCGCGAAGCTGGCGAGCGGCCAGGTGAACTTCGACATCTTCTTTCCGACCATCGACGTCATCGGCCAGCTCATCGAGACGAAGATGATGCGGCCGCTCAACCACAGCTACATCCCGAACATCGCCAACACGTGGCCGGACTACCGGAACCCCTTCTACGACCAGCACTGGCGCTACACGGTCCCCTACTCCATCTACACGACGGGCATGGCGTGGAGGAAGGACAAGGTCGACCTCGCCCCGGGCTGGGACATGCCGTGGCAGGCCGCCAAGTACAGGGGCAAGGTCGCCCTCCTCGACGACTACCGCGAAGGCATCTCGCTCGCCCTGCTGAAGCGCGGCATCACGGACGTCAACACGACGAGCACCGCCCAGATCCAGCAGGCGGGCAAGGACCTGGGGGAGCTCACGTCACTCGTCGACATCCGCATCGACAACAACGACTACACCGAGATCCCTGACGGGAACACCTGGATCCACCACGCCTGGTCGGGCGACATCGCGACGGCGGAGAGCTACCTGTCGAAGGGCACGTCGATCGACACGATCGGCTACTGGTTCCCGAGCGACGGGAAGGGCCCCGTGGCGAACGACCTCATGGCGGTCCTCAAGACCGGGCAGAACCCCGTGCTCTCCCACCTGTTCCTCAACTACCTGCTCGACGTGCACAATGCCTTCGAGAACTACAGCTACGTCGGGTACATGCAGCCGCTCACCGCCGTGACGCCCGAGAAGCTCATCGCCGACGGTCTGCTGCCCCATCAGCTGACCTCGACCGTGGTGCGTCCGAGCGACTTCCGGGCAGGCGTCGAGGAGCTCGAGCTCCCGCTCAGCGCGAACCAGGTGTGGGAGCAGACCTGGAACTCGTTCGCGAAGGGCCTCTAGGGCCCCTCTCGTGAGCATCGCGAGCCGAGTGGCACGGCCTGCGAGCGAGCATCGTCGGGCCCGCTACGTCTGGGCAGCGCTCGCCGCCCCCGGTGCCGTCTGGCTGATCCTGCTCTTCGTCATCCCCTTCTACGTCATGCTTGCGGTGGCAGCCGGGCAGATCAACCTGCTGTTCCAAACGAGCGTCCCGGTGTGGAACCCGGTCCACTGGTCGGGGGCGAACTTCGCCGCCATCTGGCACGACCTCGTCGGTCCCTCTTCGTACATCGGTCCGCCCGCCATCCGCACCGTCGTCTACACGGCGATGGCGTCCGCGCTCTCGCTCGTCATCGCCTACCCCGTCGCCTATTTCGTCGCGCGCTACGCCGGCCGGCGCAAGACCTTGTTCCTCGTGCTCCTCATCGCACCGTTCTGGGTCAGCTACATGATGCGGATGCTCGCCTGGATCGACCTCTTGCAGCAGGGCGGCTACGTGAACAAGGCGTTCGCCTTCTTCCACGTGCCGGGGGGCGGGGTGAACTTCCTCGGGGGCCAAGCCGTGACGGTGGTGCTCGGCCTCGTGTACGGCTACATCCCCTACCTCAGCGTCGTGCTGTACGCAGGTCTCGACCGGATCGACCCGAGCCTGCTCGAGGCCGCGCGGGACCTCGGCTGCTCGAGGACGAAGACGTTCCTCCGCGTGACGCTCCCCCTCTCGCGCTCGACGATCATCGCCGGCAGCTTCATC
>JAJYGM010000346.1 GCA_021785095.1 Actinomycetes bacterium | reverse complement strand
GGCAAGAATGGCAAAGTGCAGTCTGCATGCACCAACACGAGTCGTTCGAGTCAGAAGTACACCGGGACCGGGAAGGGTGCTGGCGTCGCCGGGGCGGTGACCAATACCGCGACGACGGTCAATGGCCCGGGCAATTACTCCCAATCCTCTCTCCAGCAAACCTGCGAGACTGGCACCGTTGACCAGACGACGGTCGAGTCGCCTGGTCACCTCGTCCGCCAAAGCGTGGCCGTCCTCGTGAACTCCCGCGCGCTGCCAAAGGGCCTCACCCTTGCGGTGCTCCAGCGCGGGGTGGCTGCTGCAGCCGGCATCCAGGTCGCGCGCGGTGACGTGCTGAACGTCTCGGCGGCGCCGTTCAAGACCCAAAGGCAACTCGTGACGACAACCAAGCCGAGCATGCTCTCCCGCTACCTGAAGCCCGGGATCGCCCTGTTGTTGGTCCTGTTGGTGCTCTTGTTGCTCTGGCGGGCGTCGCGCAAGGCCCGCAAGGCGGCCGCCGCCAACGACGCGCTCTTGGACGCGATGCTCCTCGAGCAGCTCGCGCCACTGCCGGCCACCGAGATCACCGGCGAGATCCCCGTCATCGCGGGCTCCGCACGACGAAACTCTGGCCTCAGCGTCCAGGACATTGTCGACAACCAGACCGACGAGGTCGCCTCGGTCCTTCGCGACTGGCTGCACCAGTCCTGATGTCGAACCTCACCAAAGCCCAGCAAGCCGCCCTCATTATCGCCCAGCTCGATGAGCACCGCGCCCAGCGCGTCTTAAAGGCGATGAGCGAGGCCGAAGTCATCGAACTCATGGCCGAGGTCGCCCGGCTTCCGGTGATGACGGTTGAGGAGGTCGACGAGGTCATCCAGGACCTCGCGCTGCACGCCGGCGCGCTGGCCGATGTGCGCCAAGGCGGAACCGACATCGCCCAGCGCCTGCTCGCCGAGCGCCTCGGCGCCTCGCGGGCGGCCGAGGTCATGGAGGAGCTCCAGCACGTCGCCCAGGACCACCCGCTCGCATTCATCAACCGCATCGACCCGGCGCAGATCGTCGGGTTCATGGCGAACGAGCACCCCCAGATCCTCGCCCTGGTCCTCGCGCACGTCCACCGCGATCACGCGGCGCGCATCGTCGAGCGCCTCGAGGACTCGCTGCGCGTCGAGGTGGCGCGGCGCGTGGCAAAGATCAGCCCGCTGCCGCCAGACGTCGTCCGCCGGATCGGCAACGACCTTGAGTACCGTCTCTCCGCGTTCGTGCGCGGCGGTGGCGGCGCCTCCGACGTCGAGGGCTTGGCGACCGTTGTTGGGATCTTGACGAGTGCGGACCAGGCGACCGAGAAGCAGATCCTCGCAGACCTCGACGAGCGGGACCCTGAGATCGCCGAGATGATCCGCAATGAGATGTTCGTCTTCGAAGACGTCGTGCAGCTCGACGACATGACCTTGCAGACCGTGCTTCGCACCGTGGTCACAAAGAACGTGGCGCTCGCGTTGAAGGGAAAGCCACAGGCCGTGATCGAGAAGTTCACCCGCAATATCTCCCAACGCGCGGCCGAGGAGCTGATCGAGGACATGAACGCGCTCGGCCCGCAACGCCTCTCGGTGGTCGAGGCTGCCGAGTCCGCAATCGTGAAGGCCGTGCGGGCACTCGCCGATGCCGGCACCATCACCTTGGAGCGAGGCGATGATGAGCTTGTCGGCTGAGCTCCCCCGCAGTGCGCCGAAAGTGCTGCGCGGTGCCGCCGCGGCCAGCCTGCGCCCCGCCGAACGACTCGGGGTCGCGAACCCGGCGGCACTGTTCGAACACCGCGCCGACGATGCGGCCGAAGACACGGCTGCCGGACTCATGCGCGAGCGCGCCCAGGCCTACGAGGAGGGCTATGCGGCCGGCCGTGCCGAGGCTCAGGTGAGTGCCGAGCGGGCCCGTAACGCGGCGATCGAACACCTCTCAGCGGCGCTCGCCAGGGCCGCTGACCAGGCGGCTCAAGACCGCGCGGCCCTTGTGGTCGAAATCTCTGGGGACGCGCTCAGTCTTTGTTATGAGCTTGCCCGCACGATCCTCGGCAACGACCGCTTCCTTGTCGCGCTGACCCCCCAGGCGACGGTCGCCCGCGCCCTCGAGCTCGCCCCCGAGGGCGAGGACCTCATCGTGCGCCTCCCCCCCGACAGCGTGCTCAGCACCGACGAGCTCGCCCATCTCTGCGACCCAGCGCGCATCGCCGTGCGCGAGGACGCCGCAATCGAGCCGGGTGGCTGTGTCGTCGAGGTAGGCGCCTGCCGCATCGACGCCCAGATTTCCACTGCGCTCGAGCGAGTCCGCCGAGTCCTCTCTGACGTCAAGGGCGCGCCACTCGAGGCGCGGCCGTGACCGTGCTCAGCTCTGACAGCCTCCGCCAGGCGCTCGTCGAGGCAATCCAGCCGCGTCGCACCGGGCGCGTCACCCGCCTCGTTGGCCTCCGCCTCGAGGTGCGTGGCCTGCAGGCGGCGGTCTCCGACGCCGTGATCGTCACCCGGCAAGACGGCACGGAGCTTCCCGCCGAGGTGGTCGCGCTCGAGGGCGACAGCCTCGCCTGCATGCCGCTCGGATCGCTGCGGGGCGTCCGCTACGGCGACAGCGTCGAAGCCCTCGGTGGACCTCTCCCCGTCCGCGTGGGCCAAGGTCTGCTCGGCCGCGTCCTCGACGGACTGGGCAACCCGATCGACGACGGCCCCGCGCTCCTCGACCTCGCGCCAGTCGGCGTCGCCGCGGACCCACCCCATCCCCTCAAGCGCGAGATGGTCGACCGCCAGTTGTGCCTGGGAGTGCGCGGCATTGACAGC
>JAJYGM010000176.1 GCA_021785095.1 Actinomycetes bacterium | reverse complement strand
GATCACAACTTTGCTCAGGATCTCCAGCTCCAGCAGATCTATGGCGGTGGCCTGGGATGGACCGCAATGAAGACTCCCAGGCAGGAGCTCGACGTCAAGGCTACCGCGCAGTACGAGAAGCAGCACCCCGTGCCGTTCGGGGAGTACGTGCCGCTGCGCTCGGTGCTGCGCCACTTCGTCAGCCTGGCCGCCGTCCCCCGGGACATGGTCCCCGGACGTCGCGTCGGGATGGTCGCCACGCCAGCAGGCAGGATCGCCCTGCTCGTCTCCTACGAGACGTTCTTCTCCGGGCTCGGCCGCGCCGAGGTGCGTGCCGGCGGCGAGCTGCTCGTCGTGCCGACGAACACGGCCTCGTACTCGAGCACCCAGGTCCCGGCGCAGGAGCTCGCCGCGTCGCGCCTCCAGGCGATCGCCGAGGGGCGCGACCTCGTCCAGGCAGCTTCGACCGGCTACAGCGCCGTCGTGGACGCCCACGGGCGCGTGGTCGAGCGCTCAGGTCTCGGGACGCGTGAGGTGCTCCGCTCCACCGTGGCGCTGCGCACCGCCATGACCCCCTACGACGACCTCGGGGACGCACCTGCGCTGCTCCTCGCGCTGGCCGGTGCGGGCTCCGGCGCTGCAGCACTCGGCATGGGAGCAGCCGGGCATCGGCGGCAGGTAGCCGCCCGGCGGGCGGGGGCGCGGGGGCAGGAGGCGGCTCAGTCGGGCGCCGGCTCGGTCGCCGCTGCCGGGTCCGGGACGAACAGCACCTTGTTGAACAGCACGAACTTGGCGACCCAGATCACGCCGTAGGTGCCGATGTTCGCACCGAGCACGACGAGCGTCTCGAGGGCGTGTGAGTGCAGATGAGCCTTCGCCGCGCTGTCCGCGGCCCCCACGGCGATCGTCGAGAGCACGAGGCTCACGGCCGCGATCGTCCAGAACGGCACCACTTCGCGCATCACGTGCGACTTACCGGTCTTGCCCCAGGCCCAGGTCCTGTTCAAGTAGTACGACGGCACGGTCGCGATGCCGGCCGCGAGCGCGTTGCTCTCTGCGGCCGAGCCGACCTTCGCGACGCGGAAGAAAAGGTAGAGCAGGACCTCGGTGAGGACGGTCGAGATCACCGAGACGGCGGCGTAGCGCCAGAGCTTCGCGAAGGCGGGCGTGTTCCGGAACTCGCGTGCGCGCTCGAGCCGCGAGGAGGTGCCCGGCGACATCGGGGCGAAGTGTACCGTGTGCCAGATGGGTGCACCGGCGGACGAGCTGCTCCGCCTGCTCGACCTCGAGACGATCGAGCTCGACATATTCAGGGGCGTGAGCATCGACGAGGGCCGGCTCCGCGTCTTCGGCGGGCAGGTCGCAGCCCAGGCTCTCGTCGCAGCCGGAAGGACCGTCGACCGGGGGCGGGTCCACTCGCTCCACTCGTACTTCCTCCGGCCCGGCGATCCCCACAGGCCGATCGTCTACGAGGTCGACCGGATCCGGGACGGTCGCTCCTTCACGACGCGCCGAGTGGTCGCCGTCCAGCGGGGCGAGGCGATCTTCAACCTCCAGTGCTCCTTCCATCTCGAGGAGGCAGGCCTCGTCCACCAGGACCTGGCACCCGCGGCACCGCGGCCCGAGCTCATCGACCCGCCCGGACGGCCCGCGAGCGACTCTGGCGTCACGCCTCGGGGCTACCCGGAGCCACACGGCCTCGAGGTGCGCTTCGTCACCGAGCTGCCGTGGAACCGCAACGGCGAGCTGCACGACCGCGAGCTTCTCTGGCTCCGCGCCGGGGGCCCGCTCGGCGACGACCCGATCGTCCATGCCGCAGTCGTCGCCTTCGCCTCGGATCTCACGCTCGTCGACTCGATCCTCCAGCGCCACGGGATCTCGCCCGGTCATCCCGGCGTCGCCGGGGCGAGCCTCGACCACTGCATGTGGTTCCACCGACCGCTTCGCGCCGACGACTGGCTGCTCTACGACCACCGCAGCCCCGTCGCCTCGGGTGCCCGCGGGCTCGCCCAGGGCGTCCTCTACGACACGGCGGGCAACCACGTCGTGAGCGTCGTGCAGGAGGGGCTCGTGCGCCTCCGGTCGGGCGTCGCGTTCGACTCGTCCGGCTCCGCCGGCAGCCCCGTCGTCGGCGGGCCACCCGGCCCGGCGGGGAGCTAGGCGCAGATGGCCTTCGACGCGGGCTTCGCAGCCTTCGTCGCGTTGTCCCTCGTGCTCGTCGTCTCTGTCGTGCGCTACTCACGCCGGCTCGGACGCCGGGACGGACCCGGTGGCCGCCACGAGTGAGCCGCTAGAGCACTCCGCCGCTAGAGCACTCCGCCGCTAGAGCACTCCGCCGCTAGAGCACTCCGCCGCGTCGGCTCTCGACGATGACGCCGATCACCGCGGAGACGGCGAGGGTGAAACCGAAGATCGCCGTCCAGAAGCCGAACACGAGCGAGAGGGCGATGAGGAGCGCGGCCGCACCGAGGACGAACGGCCAGATGCTCGTCGACGGGAACGCTCCCACGACGCCTGCGCCTTGGGCCTGGGTCGCCTCGGGGTCGTCCTCGGGCCGGGGCGACATCCGCCGCGACCACCAGTAGTAATAGCCTCCGGGGAGCAGTCCGAGGAGCCCGAACGCGCCGAGCATGATCGACCCGGCGTCCTCGTAGCTCGTGAACCAGTAGACAGCGCAGATCACGGCGCCGAAGGCCGCCATGAAGAGAAGCACGTAGGACTCGATCTTCACGACGCACCACTCCCTTCGACCCCGTCGCCACCTCGTGCACCGTCGCCTACAGGCACGCTCGCCGGCGTCCGGTTCCCACGGTGCATGGACTCCTCGTACTT
>JAJYGM010000688.1 GCA_021785095.1 Actinomycetes bacterium | reverse complement strand
CTCCTCGCGGCCGCGCTGGGGCTTGTGGGCGCGATCGACGCACCGATCCCGATCCCGGCGCCCATGGCGAGGATCAGCACGCCCACGAATGCCAGTGCCCTTCGCCTCCTTCGACGGCGCTCCTCGGAAGAGCGCGGGACGGGGGCGTGCGGCGGCGGTCCGTAGGGCCAGGTCTGGGGAGGGTAGGGCGGCGGTCCGTACGGCGGCGGTCCATAGGGCGGGCCTTGCGCGTAGCCATAGGGCGGGCCTTGTGCGTAGCCGTACGGCGGCGGTCCGTAGGGCGGGCCTTGTGCGTAGCCGTACGGCGGCGGCCCGTACTGCCCTCCCTGCGGCTGGCCGTAGGGGCCGTGCGGTGTGCCCTGCGGCTGGCCGTAGGGGCCGTGCGGTGTGCCCTGCGGCTGGCCGTAGGGGCCGTGCGGTGTCGGGTAGGGCCAGGTCGGCATGCCAGAAGCCGGGTAGGCCTCCGGTGTCTCTGGGCCGGGGAACACGGGAGACGTGGGTCCGTGCCAGTGGTACTCGTCGTCGCCCGTCAAAGGGGCTGTTCCTGCTCTCGCTGTTCTCGCCTCGGTCTCGTGCGCGGGCTCCCCTGGGGAGTCGGCACCGCGGTTCGGGGTCGGCTCTTCTGGCATCGCCCGCAGCGTAGGACCTGTGTGGTCGTCCGGTGCACGCGGGCCGGCTGCGCACCGACATCCGCTGGAGCGAGACACCGCCGTGCCATGCTCGTCGCATGGCGACCGACGCACCGTGGCAGGACCAGGATCTCCTCGCGTTCGACTTGGAGACCACCGGGATCGACCGGTTCCACGACGTACCGGTCTCCTACGCGCTCGTCACGCTGCGTGCGGGGGAGGTGGTCGACGAGGATGCCGCCATCGTCGATCCGGCGCGGGCGATCCCGGACCGTGCGTCGGCAGTGCACGGCATCACCACGGAGCGCGCACGGCGTGAGGGGATGAACCTCGGCGTAGCCGTGCGACGCGTCGCGGACGCGTTGCTCGATGCCTCCCGGCGGAAAGTGCCTGTCGTGGGCATGAAGCTCGACTACGACCTCACGATGCTCGACAGCTGCTATCGCCGGGAAACGGGGCGAGGGCTCTCGGACGACGGGTTCAGCGGGCCTGTGCTCGACGCGCTCGTGATCGACCGCCACGTCGACCGGTACCGCAAGGGGAAGCGCACGCTCATGGATCTCTGCGCGCACTACGGCGTCGTCATCGAGCACGCCCACGACGCGTCGGCGGATGCGAAAGCCGCTGCCGACGTCGTGCGTGCGCTGTGCGAGCGCTATGCCGAGGTCAGTGGCTCCTCGCCCGACGAGCTCCACGCCGCACAGCAGCGCTGGCACCTCGAATGGGTCGTCTCGTTCAACGAGTGGCGCCGCAGCAGGGGGTTGAGGTCCGAGAGCGATGACGACGCGGGATGGCCGATCGCGTCGGGGACGCGGGCGTCCGGGGCCGAGGCGGCCGTGTGATCCCCGTGGCGCCGAGATGACGCTCCTCGCGCGAGGCCCGTACCCGTGCCTTTGCCCGTGCCCGTGCCCGTGCCCGCAGGATCGGTACCTCTGACCGCAGGTTCCCGAGCAGCAGGACCTTCGACCCATCGGCCGGGGGAGAGTGGATGGCAGGATGAGAGCCGTGCGCGCGTGGGAGGTCGCCGAGCCGAAGCCGATCGACGAGCACCCGCTCCGCCTGGTCGAGCGTCCAGTCCGAGAGCCAGACCCCGGACAGGTCCGGGTGGACGTCCGCACGTGCGGCGTGTGTCGTACCGACCTCCACGTCGCAGAGGGCGACCTGGAGGCCCACCGAGACCGGGTCGTGCCCGGTCACGAGGTCGTCGGCACCGTGAGCGCCCGCGGGCCCGGCGCAGAGCGGTTCGAGCTGGGAGAGCGGGTCGGCGTGGCATGGCTCGCCTCCACGTGCGGGGTCTGCCGGTTCTGCCGGCGGGGCGCGGAGAACCTGTGCCTGCGAGCGACCTTCACGGGCTGGGACCACGACGGGGGCTATGCGGAGTCCACGCTCGTCGACGAACGTTTCGCCTACCGGATCCCTGAGGGGTTGAGCGACGACCAGGCAGCGCCGCTGCTGTGCGCCGGGATCGTCGGCTACCGCGCCTTGAAGCGCGCCTCGCTCCCAGCGGGCGGTCGGCTCGGGCTGTACGGCTTCGGAGCCTCGGCGCACGTCACGGCCCAGATCGCGCGCGCCCAGGGGGCGGAGCTCTACGTGGCGACCCGGTCTCCACAGGCGCAGCAGCTCGCCCGTGAGCTCGGCGCGGCATGGGTCGGAGGGGCGGACGATCTCCCCCCGGCGCCGCTCGACGCCGCGATCCTTTTCGCTCCGGTTGGCGATCTCGCCCTTTCCGCCCTTGCCGCGCTCGACCGCGGCGGGGTGCTCGCGGTCGCAGGGATCCACCTCACCGACATCCCCCCGCTCAACTACAGCACGCACCTTTTCGAGGAACGTGAGCTGCGGAGCGTCACGGCGAACACGCGCCGGGACGGCGAAGAGCTCATGGCGCTGGCGCCTCGGCTGGGCGTGCATGCGACGGTCCAGCCATACCCGCTCGAACGCGCGGACGAGGCATTGTCCGACCTCGCCCACGATCGCGTCACCGGCGCAGCCGTGCTCCACGTCCGCTGACGCGAGGTGGCGCCGGGCAAGTGCCCAGAGCGCGAAGTTTCCGCGATCCCTCGGGTGGTAGCGTCGACGCCCGGGGCCGTTGGCGCAGTTGGTAGCGCACTTGCATGACGCGCAAGGGGTCAGAGGTTCGAGTCCTCTACGGCCCACTTTCGAGGTCTGTGTCAGGTGTGCGCGTC
>JAJYGM010000476.1 GCA_021785095.1 Actinomycetes bacterium | reverse complement strand
CGAGGCGCCCGGGTCGCACCCGGCCATTCAGGCTCGGGCCGCCGCCTCGGCGAGCGTCGCGAGACGGCTCCGGAAGGCGTCCAGTTGGCTTGCTACCGCCGCTGGGCCCGCGCCCCCTGGGGTCCGGCGCCGCTGCACCGCAGCACCCGCCTCGAGGATGGCGAGGGCGGGAGCCCCGAGCGAAGGCTCGCTTGCAACCGCGTCTGCGAGCCCGATCCCCTCCGCACCCGCCCTGCGGACGACGCTGGCGACGACGGCGTGCGCCCGCCGGAACGGCATGCCCCGCGCCACGAGCCACTCCGCGAGGTCGACCGCCGCGCTGGCCGGGTCGTCAGCCGCCGCGCGCATCCGCTCCAGCTCGAAGCGGGCAGTTCCCCACAGCCCAGCGAGAGCCGCCAGCGCCTTGGTGACCGTCGCCGTCGCGTCGAGGAGCGGCTCGGTGACCTCCTGGAGATCGCGGTTGTACGCGAGTGGCAGCCCCTTCAGGGTGGTGAGCACCGCCACCAGGTCACCCACCAGGCGACCCACCTTCCCACGAGCGAGCTCGGCGATGTCAGGGTTCTTCTTCTGGGGGAGCATCGAGCTGCCGGTTGCGAAGGCGTCGTCGAGGCCGAGGAAGCCGAACTCGGTGGTGCTCCAGAGGACGACCTCCTCGCCCTGGCGGGAGAGGTGCACCCCGACGAGCGCGAGGACGAACAGTGCCTCCGCAGCGAAGTCACGGTCGGCCACGGCGTCGAGCGAGTTCTCGAAGTGACGATCCAAGCCGAGCGCCTCGGCCACGACGGCTGGCTGGAGCGGGAGCGAGGATCCGGCGAGGGCGCCGGCGCCGAGGGGCGACACACCAGTCCGCCGGCGAACGTCGAGACAGCGCTCGAGGTCCCTGAGCAGCGCCCAACCGTGGGCGAGGAGGTGGTGCGCGAGGAGCACGGGCTGGGCCCGCTGGAGGTGGGTGTAGCCGGGGAGGTAGGCGTCCCCCGCCTCCTCCGCCCGCCTGAGCAGGGTGGAGGCGAGGCCGACCAGGCCCTCCGAGACCTCGGCGAGCCCGGCCCGGACGAACAGGCGCTGGTCCGTGGCCACTTGGTCGTTTCGCGAGCGGCCCGTGTGCAGGCGGGCGCCGACTTCCCCGGCGAGCTCGGTGACGCGCCGCTCGACGGCGGTGTGGATGTCCTCGTCGCCTGGCGCAGGGGAGAAGGTGCCGGCTCGGAGCTCGGCGCCGACGGTGTCGAGCGCCCGCCGGAGCGCGCCGGCCTCCTCCGCGTCCAGCAGGCCTGCGGCTTCGAGGCCCGCGACGTGTGCCCGGGAGCCCTCCAGGTCGAAGGGCGCGAGCGCCCGGTCGAACGAGAGGCTCTCCGTGAACGCGAGGAGGGTCGGGTCCGGCGCGCCGGAGAGGCGCGCCTGCCAGAGGGTCACCCGGCGCCGCCCTGGCGGCGCGCCCACGTGGACAGGCTCTCGCCCCAGAGGCGGACGAAGCCCTCTGCGTGGCGGTGCTCGAAGCGGTCGCCCGCCGAGTACGTCGCAAGCTCGTAGTCGTAGAGGCTCACCTCGCTCCGCCGCCCTGCCACGTCGCAGCGCCCCGGGCTGCAGGTGAGGCGCACCTCACCGCTCACGTGGCGCTGGGTCGACTCGACGAAGGCGTCGATCGCCTGGCGCAGGGGCGAGAACCACAGCCCGTCGTAGACCAGCTCGGCCCAGCGCGGCTCGAGACGGGCCTTCTCGTGCGCGACGTCGCGCTCCAGGGTGAGACCCTCCAGGTCCTCGTGCGCCGCCAGGATGGCGAGCGCGCCAGGGCACTCGTAGACCTCACGGCTCTTGATCCCGACTCGGCGGTTCTCGACCATGTCGACCCGGCCCCAGCCGTACGGGCCGACGATCGCGCCCACCTCTGCAACGAGCTGCTCGAGCGGCAGTGCGCGACCGTCGAGGGCCGTCGGCACGCCCTCGTCGAAGGTGAGGCTGAACGAACGCTCGCCGGTCGCCGTCTCGGCCGTGAGCGCGAACACGTCCGCGGGCGGCGACTCCCAGGGGTCCTCGAGCACGCCGCACTCGATGGCACGCCCCCAGAGGTTCTCGTCGATCGAGTACGGGCTGTCCGAACGCACCTGGACAGGAATGTCGTGCGCCGCTGCATACGCGATGCAGTCCTCGCGGGTGAGCCCCCACATACGGACCGGGGCCAGCACCTCGAGCTCCGGGGCGAGCGCCCGGACCGAGACCTCGAAGCGGACCTGGTCGTTGCCCTTGCCGGTGCAGCCGTGCGCAACCGCGTCGGCCCCGTAGCGGCGCGCCGCGTCGACGAGCGCGGCCGAGATCACGGGGCGCGAGAGCGCCGAGACCAACGGGTAACGGCCTTCGTAGCGCGCGTTCGCCCTGATGGCGGGCGCGACGTAGTGCGCCGCCAGGTCTGCCCGCGCGTCCACGACCTCCACCTCGACGGCACCGGCCGCCCGCGCCCGGTCCTCGATCGCCGAGAAGTCGCCCCCCTGGCCGACATCCGCGGCGAGGGCGATCACCTCGACGCCCAGCTCCTTGCCCATCCAGTGCACAGCGACCGAAGTGTCCAGGCCACCGGAGTACGCCAACACGACACGCTTGCTCATCTCAGCCTCGCTCTCTCCCGGGCGGGTCTGCGACACCGCCTGCTCCGTCTCCACCGTCTCGCCCGTCTCCGCCGCGTCGACCCTCGGTACCGTTCTCGTCGCTCGACCCGCGCGCCTCGCCGGCACCCCGGCGGGGGCCGCCCCCGGCCCCTTCGGCAGCACCGCCCCCACCCCCGGTCCCACCCAGGCCCCCGGTCCCACCCTGCGTCCCGTTCC
>JAJYGM010000255.1 GCA_021785095.1 Actinomycetes bacterium | reverse complement strand
CTCGGCCTGCGTGCAGCGAGGCCGGCCAGGGTTGTGGCAAGCTCTGCCGTCGGGTGTCACGAACGACAGGCCCCGAAGCCCTTCGAGCCGACGCCCGCTCTCCAGGCACGACACGAGCTCGCCGATGGTCCGCTCGCCCTCACCCCGCACGACGTAGGGTGCGTGGGCGAGCGCCTCCTCAGCGCAGAACGTCACGTGCGGACCGCCGAGCACGACCGCCACTCCGGCCGCTCCGAGTAGGTCGGCGAGGCGATAGGCGGCGGGCGCGGTCGCTGTCGTCGTGGAGATCCCGACGAGGTCGGCAGCGAGAAGATCCTCGAGGTCGACCGGTGCGAGGACCTCGCAGTGAACCCGGACGTCGTGGCCCGCCGCGCTGAGCAGGCTCCCCATGAGCGGAAGGCCGAGGCGCGGCAGGAGCGCGAGGTCGTAGACGTTGTGGCCTGCCGGGCGGGGCTCGACCAGCCGGACGCGCAGTCCCACCTGCCTCACGCGCCCGTTCGCTCGGGCGCAGGGCGGTCGCTGCGGCGTCCGCTGCTCGACGGGTCCCCCGCGCCTCCGACGCGACGGCGCCCGATGCGACGCGGTGTCGTGCTCTCGGTCCGGGTCATCGTGCTCCTCCAGGACGGGCGGTGACAGAGCATCGCTCCGACAGACGCCATACGTCAACTTGACCGCTGTACGTCGTTTACAGATGTAGTCGTTTCCGACCGAGCCCCGAGCGCGTCCCACCCGGCTCGGAGTCGCGGCGGATCCTGGCTGGTTCTCGGCTCCGTGACCTGCGGACGGGGGGGTCGCCACTCGGGCCGCACGCCATGTGGTGCCCGAAGGCACTCCCCTGGGCGGCACCTGCGGTTGCGGGCATGCCTGGCTCCCACCGCGAACGCTGCGACTGCGGCCCACGAGGAACGCCGCGACGCCTGGCGGCCGTGCCGCACCGGGGGTCTCGTGCGACGTCCGGTCCGCCCGGCCCACAGCCATCCGCGAGGTCCGCCCGGCTGTGGCCACCTGGCCGTTCTCCTCCCAGCGGGCCACCCGCCGCCGCTCCATCCTCGGGCTCTCCGGTGACGAGGTGCCCGCGCGCCCACTGCCAGCGAGCGCGACGGCGGTCGGGGCCGGCGCGCGCCGAGCGCGCACCAAGCCGAAACCGAACCACGCGCGGCCGCCACCGCGTCTCGCTCCGCGGCTCGTTACTCGGCGAACGGTACGCGCACCTCGATCGTCGTGCCCTCGCCGGGTCCGGAGCGCACGTCGAGCCGGCCGCCGAGCACGCGTGCCCGCTCGGCCATGCCGAGGAGGCCGAGGTGCCCACCCGTGACGAGCTCGTCGCTCACCACGGGCCGGAACCCCCGTCCGTCGTCTCCCACGGCGAGCGCGAGCTCTCCTCGCCCGAAGTGGAGGCGCACGCGGAGCTCGCGTGCCTCGGCGTGACGGACTGCGTTCCGCACCGCCTCCTCCCCGATCCGAAAGGCACCGAGCTCGACCTCGGGCGGGAGGCGAGTCTCTACCCCACTCACTCGCAGCTCGGCGACCAGCTCCGCTTCTTCCTCGACGTCCGCGAGGAGGCTCGACAGCGCAGCGACGAGCCCCAGCCGATCGAGCGCAGGGGGCCGGAGGTCGCGGGCGAGCGTCCGCAGCCGCCTCGCGGCATCGAGGGCCTGACTGTGCGCCTCCGCCAACCCGCTGGCGACACCGGCTGGAACTCCCGGCGCCTCGCCGAGGCTCTCCAGACGACGGGCGAGGTGCAAGAAGAGCTGGAGCGGCTCGTCGTGGAGCTCGCGAGCGAGGCGCTGGCGCTGCTCCTCCTCGGCTTTCACCACGAGCGCGGCGTAGCGGGTCGCCCGGCGTCCCTCCCTGCGCTCCTCCGTGACGTCCTCGAAGTTCACCTGCAGCGCCCCCGCGCCGGGAACCGCGCTGGCGGGCAGGGCGACGGGGTCGACACGGTACTCCCGCCCACCGGGGAGGGTGACCCGAAGGGCGCCCTCCCCGGTGGGCGCGCCCTGCCCGCCGAGGCAGGCGCTGACCGCGTCGTCGAGCGCGTCACGGCCGAACACCGCAAGCGCTGCGGGGTTGGCGTCGACGACCGAACGGCGCCCGTCGAGGACCACGATGGGGGTCCGGCTCGTCTCGAAGAGCTGCCGGTAGCGGGTCTCGATCGCCAGGCGCTCTGCGGTCGCGCGCTCGGCGAGGACGCGCGCGAGACGTTCGGCCTCGATGCGCAGCCCGATGACGAACGCGACGAAGTCGACGAGCGCGAGATTGACGAGATCCCCCCCGATGTGTCCCTGGTCGTGGGGCAGCAGGAGGTCCGGCAGCCACAAGAGCGTCGCCCAGAGACCCGTCGCTGCCGAGCCCGCGAGGCCGTAGCGCAGCGCCGCGTAGGTGACGGGAAGGATCAGCAGCGCGACCGGGATGCCGACGGGGAAGTTCCCGGTCTCGAGCGAGGAGTGGAGGTCGACCTCGAGGTGGACTGCCGCGATCACCGCGATCGCGCCCTGGATGGCCCAGAAGGCCCGCTCCCCAATGGGTGGGTGCCCCACGCGGCGCAGGACCGCGGGGAGGTCAACGCCTGCGGGGCGGAGCGCCACGGCCGTCCGAGCGGTCGACGACATGGTGGCCGAGCGCATGGGCGACGGCCTCGGTGCGCGAGGCGACGCCGAGCTTGGCGAGCACGTTCGAGACGTGTCCCTCGACCGTGCGCAAACCGAGACCGAGCTCCCGCGCCACGTCCTTGTTGGACAGCCCGCGAGCGAGCAGGGCGAGCACGTCCGACTCCCTCGGCGTCAGCGTCCCCGAGGCCCCGCTCGCACCCGCTTCA
>JAJYGM010000417.1:1834-2816 GCA_021785095.1 Actinomycetes bacterium | reverse complement strand
CGTGCCGACGGTGCTGAATTTCCTCGGGCCGCTCGCCAACCCGGCTCGGGCGACCCGGCAGCTCGTGGGAGTGAGCGATCCCGCGATGGCGCCGAAGATGGCCGAGGTCTTGGGATCGACCGGGAGCGTGCACGCGATGGTGGTCCACGCCGACGACGGGCTGGACGAGCTGAGCGTCACGTCGGCCTCCACGGTCCTCGAGGTCACGGCGGACGCCGACCATCCGAGCGCGTACAGGCTCCGGTCCTGGCGGCTCCAGCCCGAGGAGCTGGGGCTCGCACGTGCGCCGATGTCCGAGCTGCGCGGCGGCGACGCCGCGTTCAATGCCGGCGTCATCCGCCGCGTCCTCGACGGTGAGCGCGGCGCACGGCGCGACATCGGCGTGCTGAACGCGGCTGCTGCGCTCGTGGTCGCCGGTGCGGCCGCGTCGCTCGGCGACGGGGCAGCGATGGCCGCCGAGGCGCTCGACTCGGGGCGCGCGCTCGGCGCGCTCGAGGGCCTCGTGCGCGTATCGCGTGAAGCGGCCGAGGACGAGCGTGCGGGCGGTGCTCAGCCGCCGCTCGAAGGCAGCGGGCTGCCGTCCGCAGCGACATAGGCGACGCCGTCGCTGCCGAGCCGATGGCGCATGACCTCGAGCGCGTGCGGGTTGTCGTCCACGAGGAAGAACCGCCGCCCGAGCTCGCGGGCTACGGCGCCGGTGGTGCCGCTGCCGGCGAAGAAGTCGAGCACCCGCGCCCCTGGTTGCGACGAGGCCTGGACGATTCGGCGGAGCACACCGGCAGGCTTCTGCGTCGGGTACCCGGTCTTCTCCGTGCCCATGGTGGGCACGATGGTGTGCCACCACACGTCGGTCGGCAGCTTTCCCCGAGCCGCCTTGTCCCTCGTGACGAGACCGGGGGCCATGTAGGGGATCCTGTCGACGGCTGTGCGGTCGAAGTAATGGGTGCCGGCGCGCTTGGCGTAGACGAGGATCGTGTCGTGC
>JAJYGM010000417.1:0-1824 GCA_021785095.1 Actinomycetes bacterium | reverse complement strand
CGGCGACCGAAGATCCGGTCGAGCGCGACCTTCACGTAGTGGGCTTCGCGGTAGTCGAGGTGGACGTAGAGCGTCCCGTCGTCGCTGAGGACGCGCCGTGCCTCGGCGAGGCGTGGCGCGAGGAAGCTCACGTAGTCGTCGAACGCATCCGGAAAGCTGGACGCGCTCGTCTCGGACGTGCGGTACCGGTGACCTCCGAAGCCCGTGCGGTCCCCTGCGTCGTCGCGCATCGTCCGCAGGGTGCGCCGGCGTCGGACGCTGCCGGTGTTGAAGGGCGGATCGACGTAGACGAGCTGGAACGCCGCGTCGGGGAGCGCGCACAGGACGGCGGCGTTGTCGCCCAAGACGACGTAGTCGAGCGGAGTTGCCGGGTCGATCATGGGAGGCTCGCAACGAGGTGGCGCCGGCACCGACCGGCATCCGGCACGTTAGTGGCGTGCATGGCGGTGTGCGGGGTCCAAGAGCCGAGGAAAGGGCGCATGGCGTGGAAGATGTCGACGCAGGCGAAGGCGCAGATGTCCCCGAGGACGTGCGAGAGGGTCCCCTGCACGGGGTACGCGTCATCGAGCTGGCAGGCATGGGGCCCGCTCCATACGCGTGCATGCTCCTCGCCGAGGCGGGCGCCGACGTGCTGCGCCTGGAGCGGCCGGGAAGCTCGGAGACCAGGTCGAAGGGTCCCGACCTGCTCCTCGGTCGGAGCCGGGCTTCGGTGGAGATCGACCTGAAGCGCCCCGAGGCGGTGGCACTCGTCCTCCGCCTGGTGGCACGCGCAGACGCGATGGTCGAAGGGTTCCGCCCCGGGGTGGCCGAACGGCTCGGGCTCGGGCCCGACGACTGCTGGGCGCGCAATCGGCGCCTCGTGTTCGGCCGCATGACCGGGTGGGGGCAGGATGGCCCTCTTGCTGCACGAGCGGGCCACGACATCGACTACATCGCGGTCTCGGGAGCCCTGTGGCCGATCGGACGGGAAGGCGATGCGCCGGTCCCCCCGGTCAACCTTGTCGGCGATTTCGGTGGCGGAGGGATGCTGCTCGCCTTCGGGGTGACGGCGGCGCTGTTCGAGGCGCAGCGTTCGGGCATGGGGCAGGTGGTCGACGCGGCGATGGTCGACGGCGCGGCCTCGCTCACCACCATGCTCCACGCCATGTGGCTCACCGGCACCTGGCAGCCTGCGCGTGGCGTCAACCTCCTCGACACCGGGGCGCCGTTCTACGAGGTCTACGAGACTGCCGACGGGGGCCACATGGCGGTCGGGGCGCTCGAGCCGGCGTTCTACGCCGCGCTCCTCGAGGGGCTCGGGATCGGCGAGGAGGAGAGGGGATCGCAGTACGACCGCGCCCTGTGGCCGGCGACCAAGTCGCGCTTCGCCGGGATCTTCCGGACGAAGAGCCGCGCCGCGTGGACGGCCCTCTTCGAGGGCACCGACGCGTGCGTCGCGCCCGTGCTCGCCCCCTGGGAGGCCCCCGACCATCCCCACAACCGCGCACGTGGGACCTTCGTCGTCCGTGACGGGCGTTGGCAGCCCGGGTCCGTTCCGCGCTTCAGCCGCACCCCCTCCGCCCCGCGGGACTCGCCCGAACCGAGGCTGGCGCTCAGGCGCTGGGGGGTGGACGAGGAGGCGCTCGAGGATCTGCTCGAAGCCGGGGTGATCGCGACGGCGTCCTGACGACGCGCGTCCGGCCTCACCACGGCCGCCGCTCGCTCATCCCGCCGACCCTCCTCGCCGGCGTCTGGTGCCTCCGACCCAACGGGTACCCGGCCCAGGTGAGCGCGGGGGAGGTTCGCCCGTCGGCGCTGCCGCCGGGGCATCCCCGGTGTCGGGCC
>JAJYGM010000801.1 GCA_021785095.1 Actinomycetes bacterium | reverse complement strand
GGCTCCGCGTCGGTGACGTTCCAGCCGAGGGGGGCACGGGCTCCCCAGACGTCCTCGAAGGAGGAGAACCCAGGCACCGAGCGGGCCGCAACGGTTCGGATCGGGCCCGCGGCCACGAGGTTCACGCGGATGCGGTCCGGGCCGAGGTCCCGGGCCAGGTAGCGGGCGAGGGACTCGAGTGCTGCCTTCGCGACCCCCATCCAGTCGTAGCCCGGCCACGCGACGCTGGCGTCGAAGTCCAACCCCACGACCGAGCCGCCGCCTGCGGCGACGAACAACGGGCGCAGCTCGGCTGCGAGGAGCTCGAGCGAGTACGCGGACACCTCGATCGCGGTCGCCACGTCAGCCCAGGAGGTGCCGAGGACTCCCTGGCCGAGGCAGGCCGGGGGGGCGTAGCCGATTGCATGGAGCAGGCCGTCGAGGGCTCCCCAGCGAGTCTCGAGCGCCTGGCGGACCGACACGACGTGGCCTGGCTCGGTGACGTCGAGCTCGAGCACGTCGGGCGTGCCCGGGAGCCGCCGCGCCGCCCGCCGGGTGAGGGCGAGGCCCCGCCCGGCGCCGGTGAGGACGACCTCGGCTCCTTCCTCGAGCGCCACCCGCGCGACGGCGAACGCGAGCGAGGACTCCGTCAGCACGCCGGTGAGGAGGAGTCGCTTGCCGTGGAGGAGGGACATGCAATCTTCGACCGCCCCGCGCCGGGTGCGGTTACCGCGGACGCGGGTTTCGCCCAGGCGGGGGGACTGTGCCAGGCTGGCGGGGTGGACGTGGGGATCTTGGGTGGGACGGGGCCGGCCGGCCTCGGGCTCGCGGCGCGTCTCGCTGCCGGCGGCCTCGCGGTCGTCGTCGGCTCTCGGGACGAGGAGCGGGCCACCGCGGCCGTGGCCGAGCTCCGGGCGCGGTGGCCCGATCGGGCGCTCGCTGCGCGGGCGGGGACGAATGCGGTCGCAGCGGAGGCTGCACTCGTGGTCGTCGCGACGCCATGGGACGCCGCGGAGCAGACGGTGGTCGGGCTCGCCGACGCGCTCGCGGGCAAGGTCGTCGTGAGCATGGCGAACGCGCTCGTCGGCGTCGGCAGGGAGATCCAGGCGGTCGTGCCGGCCCGCGGCTCGGTCGCCGCCGGCATCGCGGCGGCACTGCCCCGCTCCCGAGTCGCAGCGGCCTTCCACCACCTGCCCGCCAAGGAGCTCGCCGCCCTCGACGCAGAGATGGAGGGTGACGTGCTCGTCTGTGCCGACGAGCCTGCCGCTCGGTTGGCAACTGCGGCGCTGGTCGCTCGTATGCCGCGGCTGCGGGCGCTCGACGCGGGCAGCCTGGCCGCTGCTGCGCCGGTGGAGTCGTTCACCGCCGTGCTCCTCGGTCTGAACCGGCGCTACCGGACCCGTGCGGCGCTCACGGTCACGGGCATTCCGGGGGCGGGGATGGCGGAGGTCCTCGAGAAGGAAGGCGGCCCCGCGGGGGCCAGCGGGAGGTGCGCGTGAGCGCAGGGATGGTGCTGTTCGACACGCGCCGGCGCGCGGTCGTCCCGTTCGAGCCTCCCCACGTCGTGCGGATCTACACCTGCGGGATCACGCCCTACGACGCGGCGCACCTCGGGCACGCGGCGACCTACCTCGCCTACGACCTGCTCCAACGCCGGCTCCTCGACCGAGGTCACCTGCCTCGGGTGGTGCGGAACGTCACCGACGTCGACGACGACATCCTGCGCAAGGCCCGCCAGCTCGGTGTCCACTACCTCGACCTGGCCGCCGAGGAGATGGGCCGGTTCGACGCCGACATGGCCGCGCTCGGGCTGCTCCCGGCCTGGCGGGAGCCGCGGGCGACCTCGGCGATCCCGGACATCCTGAGCTGCATCGGGACGGCACTGGAACGCGGCTACGCCTACCAGGCGGGTGGCGCCGTCTACTTCTCGGTCGCCTCGAGCCCCGGATTCGGGAAGCTGTCGCAGCTCGATCGCCCCTCGATGCTGGCGCTCGCGGCCGAGCGGGGCGGGAACCCGGACGACCCGAACAAGCGGGACCCCCTCGACTTCGTGCTCTGGCAGCCGTCGCTCGAGGACGAGCCAGCCTGGGAGTCTCGTTGGGGGCCGGGCAGGCCAGGCTGGCACATCGAGTGCTCTGCGCTGGCGCTTCGCGAGCTCGGCACGACGGTCGACCTCCACGGCGGCGGCACGGACCTGATCTTCCCCCACCACGAGTGCGAGACCGCCCAGTCCGAGGCCGTGACCGGCGCGGCGTTCGTCCGGCACTGGATGCACGTCGGGATGGTCGGCCTCGACGGCGAGAAGATGTCCAAGTCCCTGGGCAACCTCGTCTTCGTGCGTGACCTCCTCGAGCGCTGGGAGCCGGCGGTGGTCCGGGCGCTGCTGTGTGCCCAGCACTACCGCAGCTCCTGGGAGTTCACCCCGGATCTCCTCGAGCAGGCGGCCGAGCGGGTGCGGCGCTGGCGCCACGCCGGCCGAGGTTCGGGCGCCCTCGGCGAGGTCCGCGCCGCGCTGGACCACGACCTCGACGCGCCAGGCGCGCTGGCGGCGATGGACGCCGCGGCCGCCGCCGGCGAGGGGGTCTCGGAGGCGGGCGCCCTCCTCGGGCTCGCCCTCGGCTGACCGGGCCGAGAGGCCTGTCGATCCCGGGCACCCCGCCTCGGCGCAGCCCCAGCCTCGGCGAACCGCCGCCTTGCGGGACCGCCGCCTCGGCGAACCGGCGAGCGTGGTACTCCAGGCGGCTCAGCTGGCGAGGACGGTGGCGACGGCGTGCTCCTCGCCGAGGTCCCCGAAGACGGCGTCCGGACGGAGCGCCGCCAGGTCGGCCCAGCGCGTGTTGC
>JAJYGM010000560.1 GCA_021785095.1 Actinomycetes bacterium | reverse complement strand
AGCCTCGGGGAGGACTATGGCCTGTTCACGGGCGAGATGATCGCTGCTCCGCCGACGGGCGAGGCGCGAGCGATCCTCATGGAGCAGTACGCCTCCAACTACGGGCTCACGAAGGCCGAGATCGTCGCCTACGCCGACTCGACGAGCGACCTCCCGATGCTCGAGGCGGCCGGCCTGCCGGTCGCCGTCAACCCAGAGGCCAAGCTGGCAGCCATCGCAAGGCGACGCGGCTGGCCGATCGAGCACTGGCGGAAGACGAGAGGCGCTCCGCTGCGCCCGCTCGCCGTCTCGGCGCTGAAGCCGGGCATCCGGAGCAACAACCACGGCCGCATCAGCACAGGGAGCTCTGTCAGGTGAAAGCGCTCGTGTTCGAGCGGCAGCTGGCTCGCTTCGCCGCTTCGCGCCTCGCCTCCACGCTCGTCGGCTCAGGCCTCGGCGTCGGCGTCGGACCGCTCGAGCTGCTCGAGATCGACCCCTTTCAGCTTCCCGGACCCGGCTACGTCCGTGTCGCCCCACGGCTCGCGGGCATCTGCGGCTCCGACCTCGCGACGCTCGACGGCAGGAGCTCCCGTTACTTCGAGCACATCGTGTCGTTCCCCTTCGTACCCGGGCACGAGGTCGTCGGCGACGTGATCGGCGGCGCGCTCGACGGCAGGCGCGTCGTCGTCGAGCCGGTTCTCGGCTGCGAGGCGCGAGGCATCGACCCACCGTGCCCGGCATGCAGCAACGGAGACAAGGGTCGTTGCGAACACATCGCGTTCGGCGACCTCGAGCCGGGGCTCCAGACCGGGTACTGCGCCGACACCGGCGGCGGATGGTCGGCGCAGCTGGTCGCGCACGAGAGCCAGCTCCATCTCGTGCCTGACCACGTCAGCGACGAGGCAGCCGTGATGATCGAGCCGACGGCATGCGCCGTTCACGCCGCGTACTCGTCGGTGCACACGGCGAGTGGTCGCCGGGTGGTCGTCCTCGGTGCCGGGACCCTCGGGCTCTGCACGACTGCGGCTCTCCGCAGCCTCGTCCTCCCCGGCGTTCTCGTTGTTGTCGCGAAGCACCCCGAGCAGCGCCGGCTCGCGAGAGCGCTCGGAGCCGACCACGTCGTCGAGCCGGACGAGGTCGTGCGCGCGGCGCGTCGACTGACTGGGTCGCTCGGGCTCGGACGGGACGGCGGGGCGATCGACCGCCTCACCGGCGGGGTCGACGTCGTGTTCGACTGTGTCGGCAGCGCCGACTCGCTCGAGACGAGTCTCGCCATCACCCGTCCCGGCGGCGAGATCGTCATGGTGGGCATGCCCGGTCCCGTGAAGGTGGACCTCGCACCTCTCTGGCACCGCGAGGTCACCCTGCGCGGTGCCTACGCCTACGGCAGCGAGGACACGCCATCAGGGCGCCGCTCGACCTTCGAGGTCGCGCGGGATCTCGTCGAGGACGCGCACCTCGAACAACTCGTGTCGGGTACGTATCCACTCGAGCGCTACGAGGAGGCGATCGCACACGCTGCCGCGGCGGGAAGGCGCGGTTCGGTCAAGATCGTGTTCGACATGCGGCGTCAGCCGCGCGACAGAGACAGACACAGCGACCGAGACAAGGAGACGGACGAGACGTGAGCCCGCGACCCGGATTCGTCCTCGAGGTCGATCGATCGACGCCGCCGACGCTGTTCTGGCACGGCGAGGGGTTCCGGCTCGAGCGGCTCCCGTCGGGCAGCCGCGTCATCTACGCGCCAGAGCCGCTCCCGGCTCTGAAGGACCCGGACGCGGCCATCCGCCACGCTCTCGAAAGCCCTCTCGGCGACGCCGCTCCCCTGCGGTCGCTGCTCCGCCCAGGCATGAGGCTCACGATCGCGTTCGACGACATCTCCCTGCCGCTCCCACCGATGCAGGCGCCGGACATCCGCCAGCGCGTCATCGAGGCCGTGCTCGAGATCGCTGCGGAAGTCGGCGTCGACGACGTCGTGCTGATCGCGGCCCTGGCGCTGCACCGCCGGATGACCGACGACGAGCTCCGCCACGCCCTCGGCGAGCGCATCTTCAACGCCTTTGCTCCCTACGGCCTCCTCACCCAGCACGATGCCGAGGACCCGAAGAACCTCGTCGACCTCGGCCAGACAGACCAAGGCGAGGACGTCGAGATCAACAAGCGGGCGGCCGAATCGGACCTGCTCGTCTACGTCAACATCAACCTCGTCGCGATGGACGGCGGCCACAAGTCCGTCGCCACGGGTCTCGCGTCGTACAAGAGCCTGCGCCATCACCACAACGTGCGGACGATGCTGCACAGCCGTTCGTTCATGGACCGGCACCACTCCGAGCTTCACAGCTCGAACTGGCGCATGGGCACGTTGATCAAGGACGCCGGCGTGAACGTGTTCCAGATCGAGACGACCCTCAACACCGACACGTTCCCCGAGCAGTTCCGCTTCCTGCAACGGCGGGAATGGGAGTGGAACCTGCGCGACCGGGCCGGGTTCCTCGCGAGCTCGAAGGCCCTCGAGCGGACGCCGCCGGAGATCGCTCGCCGCATCTTCCACTCCATCAGGGCGCCTCACCAGATGACCTCCGTGCAGGCGGGCGAGGTCGGGCCGGTCCATGACCGGACCCTCGAAAACCTCTACCGCCAACAGCTCGTGCCCGTCGAGGGGCAGAGCGACATCCTCACGATGGGGATCCCGTTCATCTGCCCCTACAACGTGAACTCGATCATGAACCCGATCCTCGTCGCCTGCCTCGGGCTCGGCTACTTCTTCAACCTCTACCGCGGCCAGCCCCTCGTGCGCCGCGGCGGGGTGGTGATCCTGCACCACCCGACGCCCTGGGAGTTC
>JAJYGM010000761.1 GCA_021785095.1 Actinomycetes bacterium | reverse complement strand
CTCCGTGCGCGCCCTCGCAGTCGCTGACGCTGCGGTCGAGGTGACTACCCTGCCCGATCCGTCGCCGGGCGAGGGCGAGGTGGTCGTCGCCGTCCACTCGTGCGGGATCTGCGGCTCGGACGTCCACGGCGTCGAGCAGGGCCGCCCGGCGCGCGGCCAGGTGCTCGGGCACGAGCTCTCCGGGACCGTCGTCGCCGTCGGCCGTGGCGTCGGCGCGGCGCGCATCGGCGACGCCGTGGCGGTCAACCCGCTCGGTGCCTGCGGCCGCTGCGAGGAGTGCGCCCGAGGGCTCAGCTTCCGGTGCCGCGCGGTGCCGAACGTCGGGCTCGGGGCACCCGGCGGCCTTGCCGAGTACGTCCGGGTGCCGGCCGACCAGCTCCACGAGCTCGGGAGCGTCGCGCTGGAGGACGGCGCGCACGTGGAGCCGCTGGCGGTGGCGCTCCACGCCGTGCGCCTCGCGGGCGCCCGAGCCGGGACCCGCGCCGTGGTCTTCGGCGCCGGCCCGATCGGCCTCAGCGTCGTGCTCGCGCTGCGGGCCTTCGGAGCTGAGGAGGTCGTCACGGTCGGACGTTCGCCGGGCCGGCGCCGGGCGGCAGCCGCAGTCGGCGCGGACGTGGTCGTGGACTCCTCCAGCGCCGACGTCGGCGCCTTCTTCACCGAGCACGCCGACCATTTCGACGCCGCCTTCGAGTGCTCGGGCGCCGAGGCGGCGTTCGGCCTGCTCGTGCGCGCGCTCTCCTCCGACGGCACGCTCGTGGAGGTCGCGCTGACGGGGCAGGTGGCGTCGATCTCGCTTGCCGAGCTCCTGGCAAAGAACCTGCACGTCGTCGGCTCGTGCGCGTACGGACCGCACGAGTTCGCCGAATCGCTCGCGCTCATCGCGTCCGGCGCCGTCGACCCGACGCCGCTGGTGAGCGCCCGGCTCAGCCTGGACGAGGCGCCGCAGGCGTTCGTCGACCTCCGTCGCCCGAAGGACCTCGTCGCCGCGTTGGTGCAGCCCTGGCGCCCGGGGCCGCCCGCCCGCTGAGCGTCGCCCCGCCGGAGGAGACCGAAGGAGGACCAGAGATGCCGAGCAGGTTCGAAGGCAAAGTCGCCGTTGTCACGGGCGCCGCTTCCGGGATCGGCCGGGCCGCGGCTGCCCGCCTCGGTGCCGAAGGAGCCCGCCTCGTCCTCGTCGACCGGGATGGCGAGCGGCTCGCCTCGACGGCGACGGACCTCGGCGCCGCCGCGCGGCTCGAGGCCGACATCACCGACGAGGCCACCGTCGACGGCTATGTCGCCGCGGCCGAAGCGCTCGGGGGGATCGACCTGTTCGTCAACAACGCAGGCATCGAAGGGCGCGTGGCGCCGATCGTCGAGCTTTCCCCAGACGACTGGGACCGGGTCCAGAAGGTGAACGCACGTGGTGTCTTTCTCGGCCTGCGCGCCGTGCTGCGGTCGATGACCGAAGCCGGGCGCGGCGGCGCTGTCGTGAACACGGCCTCGCAGGCCGGCATCAAGGGGGGCCCGAGCTTCAGCCCCTACGTCGCCTCGAAGCACGCGGTCGTCGGCCTCACCCGCACTGCGGCGCTGGAGGTCGCCTCGAAGGGCATCCGGGTGAACGCCGTGGCGCCCGGGTACATCGACACCCGGATGATGGAGGACCTCGAGAAGGCCTTCGGCGCAGACGACGTGCAAGCGGCGCGGCGCCGGCGCGAGGCCGCCGTCCCGATCCGCCGCTACGGCAGCCCCGAGGAGGTGGCGAGCGTGATCGCCTTCTTGCTCAGCGACGACGCGAGCTACGTGACCGGCAACGTCGTGCTCGTCGACGGCGGTCTCAACGCCTGAGCGGACCGGCGTCTCTGCCGCTCCATCAGCCGTCCTCTCCGCCGTTCTCCTCCTCCGGCTCCTCGTCGTCCTCGGCGAGCAGCCGGTAGAGCGCCTTCCGGGCGTCCTTCAACAGCCGCTCCGCACGCGCGACCTGGCGATCGTCACCGGCGGCGGCCACCTGCACGACGGCGCCCATCACCTGGAAGGCAGTCGCGCGCAGGGTGCGCGTGCCTGCGCCGTCCTCGTCGGTGAGCTCCTCCCACGGTGCGCGGCGCCCGACCGACGCCCGAGCCACCTCGGCACGGCCGGCATCGGTGAGCGCGAAGGTCCGGCGGCCTTCTTGCTCGGTGACGGTGACGAGCCCCTCGTCTTCCAGCTGCTGCAAGGTGGGGTAGATGGAGCCGGGGCTCGGGCGCCACGCGCCGCCGCTCCGGTCTGCGAGCACGGTGATCATCTGGTACCCGTGCATCGGCTCCTCGGCGAGCAGGCTCAGCACCGCGAACCGGACGTCGCCGCGCCGTGAGCGCGGCCGGCCGGGGCCACCCCATGGACCGCGCCCAGGGCCTCCCATCCCTGCCATCGCCCAAGGGCCGGGAAACCCGTGGAGACGCCGCCCGCGCCGCGGCCCGCCTGTCTCTTGACCCTCTCCACCGCGTGCCCAGCGGGCTCGGCCGCCCTTCCACGCCTGCTTCCGCCCCCACATGTCGTCGTGGAACCTGCTCGTCGTGCTGGTCATGTCTTCCTCCTTGCCTTCCTTGCCCTCCTTGCCTTCCTTGCCGTTCCAGCCGCCCACCGATCGACCGCCCACCGACCGCCCACCGATCGACCGCCCACCGGCCGACAGTCGCCGACGGATCACGATATATCGTAGCGGTCTCTCGTCGTCACCGCGCGATCTCCGGCCGGCGACCGCACGGGCGGTAGCCTCCAGTGGATGCCGGCAAGTTCCACTTCCGCGCGAGCGGAGCGCCCGGAGGCGGTTCGCGTCGCGCTCCTCGGACACGGCAACGTCG
>JAJYGM010000457.1 GCA_021785095.1 Actinomycetes bacterium | reverse complement strand
CCAGTTCACCATCGTGGTGCGGGGGTAGCTGCGGGCGACCGTCGCGATGGTCTGGTTGACGGCCCCCTCCCAGGGGCGTGTCTCGTGGGTGTTCACGAGCACGATGCGCCGCATCGGCCCTAGCGAGCGCAGGAGCGCCTCGAGCTGGGCCACGCTGAAGTAGCCGTTGGTGCCCAGCTCGAGGACCAGCTCGTCGCCGATGTCACCTGCACGCTTGAGCTCCGGCACCTGCGCCTGGACCTGGTAGAGCTGCTGGCCCACTTGCGCGTCGATCACGGCCCCGGGGAGCATCCGGTGCAGGTAGGGCGCGGCGTCGAGCATGATCGAGTCGCCGATGACCGTGACGCCGGTCCCGGCCGGGACCGGCGTGGTGGTGGTGGTGGTGGTGCTGGGGCTTCCGCTCGGAGGCGAACCGCCAGCGCGCGCGCCAGCGGCTGACGTGCCCGTCTCCGTCTTTGGGGTGCTCTTCGACGCCCTCTCGAGGTGATGGTGCGGGGGCAAGATGCTCCTGGTCGCCTCGGGGACCGTCGACCCGCCCGCGATGACCCCGGAGAGCCCGAGCGAGGAGATGAGCGTGGCGGCGACGACGGCGCCGGCCGCGCTCCACGCCTCCGTGCTCGGCATCAGGTTCGCCCAATGCCTGGTGCGCCACGCGTCGCGCAGCTCATGCCAGCGCCGGCCGAGCGCGCCGTGACGGATCGGCTCCTCGACGAAGCGCCACGAGAGCGCCGCGGCAGCGACGATGCCGGCGACCTGGAGGGTGCCGCGCAGGAGGGTCTCCTTCGCACCTTCAGGCGTGGTGAGGACGATCACGGGCAACGACCACAGGTACATGCCGTACGAGCGCTCGCCGATCCAGCGCAGGGGCGCGATCCCGAGCACACGTCCTACCCGGGCCTCGGGGTGCACGCAGACGGCGATGAGAATCGCGGTGAGCACGGAGAGCAGCACCATGCCGCCGCGGTAGACGAAAGGGTCGTACTGGCCGGTCAGGCAGTACATGGCGACGACGCCACCGAGCGCAGCGGCCCCGATGACCTCGAGCACGGTGCGCCCGCGAGGCGTGATCGGCGCGAACCGCTTGGCGCGTGGCCAGACGAACGCCAGCGCCGCCCCGATGAGGAGCTCGAACGCCCGGGTGTCGGTGCCGTCGTAGACGCGGGTCGGGTCCGTGTAGGGGACGAAGAGGAGGGCCATCTCGACCGCAGAGCCAGCCGCGATCACGAGGGCGCCGACGGCGAGCACCTTGCGGCTGCGTACCCAGTGCAGCGAGGCGAGGAGGACGAACGGCCAGACGAGGTAGAACTGCTCTTCTATCGCCAGGGACCACAAGTGGCCGAGCGGAGACTGCGGCCCGTACTGGGCGAAGTAGGAGACGTGGTGGAAGATGTACCACCAGTTGCTGTAGTAGAAGACCGCCGGCAGGATGTCCCCGCGCAGGCCTGGGAGCTCCGAGCGGTCGAGCAGGGTGGCCCACGCCACGGTCACCAGCAGCATGACGAACAGCGCCGGCAGCAGCCGTCGAGCCCGACGCGCCCAGAACGTCCCGAAGGACCTCGCCCCGCCCTTGGCGATGCCGGCAACGAGCAGGTCGGTGATCAAGTAGCCCGACAGGACGAAGAAGACGCCGACGCCGAGCAGGCCACCGCTTGCCCATCCGAGATCGAGGTGGTACGCGATGACTCCGAGCACGGCGACCGCGCGGATGCCGTCGAGACCTGCGTTGTACGAGCTCGACCCTTCGACTGGCCGCGGCATCTGCGAGCGATTCTCCTCGTCCTTTCCCCGCGCCCTGGACGCGTGGCGCGTGCTTCGCGCCTGCCCGATGGTGGCAGGCGTCGACGTGCAAGTCGAGGCTCCCTGCGAAATCAGCGCGTGGGCTGGGCACCTCCGCGCCGCAGGACTGATCCTACGCTCGGGTGCATGAAGTTCGAGTGGACGGAGGCGACCCGGCGCGGTGCGCGACCCGCCGCGCGGGCCGGCTCACCGGGCGAAGGCGTGGACGCCGAGCCATACCCAGCCGAGCACGACTGCGACGCGCAGCCACGTGCGTCCGCCGAAGGCGTCGCGCAGCAAGGCGGAGGGGCGCCCGATGCGGGCGCCGCCGATCCTCCAGGCACGTCTCGACGCGAGCCATGCCAAGAGTGCTGCCAGGGCGACCACCGCCCACAGCGCATAGGTGACGTCGGCCCACGTCATCGTCGTGCCAGGTACCAGCCGAGGACGAGCCAGGCGAACCACCCACCGGCCCTCAGCGCGCGGTAGCGGAAAAGCGCGTTCAGTCCGTAGCTGAGCGTCGGGTAGTCCGCGCGAGGCCCTGGGTGGAAGTAGGAGGCCAGCTCGACCGCGACGAGCAGGCCGATCACGACGAGCCACGGAGCTCCCACCCCTGCGCTCTGCGGGCGGGCAGGGTCCATGCGTCGCCATGGCCGTGCGTCCGGCCGCAGGCGCTGCGCGACGAGGGCGGCGACGCACAGCGCGGAGGGGACCGACACCGCGACGTTCGCCGGCATCGTGAAGGGGGCCGCGCCTGACGCCACCCCCGCGTAGAGTGCCGCGGCGCCGAGTGCGGCGGCGACCTGCAGGCGAGCCATCCGGCCCCGCGGCTGAGAGGGCGACGCAAGGGGGCCCGAGCTCACGGCCGCCCTTCTACGCCCAGAGTCGCCCGAACGGGAAGGTGGTCGGAGCCGACCGCTCCGAGCACCGCGCCGCCGAGCACGGCCAGCCGCCCGCGCACCAAGACGTGGTCGACCTGGCTGTGCGGGCGCCACGCGGGCCAAGTCTTGGCCCGGACGGCCCTACGCCACCCGGGGAGCAGCAGG
>JAJYGM010000754.1 GCA_021785095.1 Actinomycetes bacterium | reverse complement strand
CCACCGTGGAGCGGATCGCGAGCGAGCGGATCCGCCGGGACGGCGCCTTCGTCGTCACCGCCCACCCGGGCGTGCTCATCTGCCGCTGACCGTTCGCGAGCGGAGGGCAAGAACGGACGTGCGACGACGTGGGGTGGCTCGACACCTTCACGTCGCGCACGCGTCGAGCGCCGCACGCACTCCCGCGACGTCGTCGGCACAGAGCGCAGCTGCCCCGACGCGGAGCGCCGACCCGACGTCCGCAGGACTGACATCCCAGACGAGCAGCTCGATCCCTCCGGGTGCGCCCGGTCCATCGGGACCTCCCCGGTCGCCCCCCCGTGACGCTCGCACGCTCCCCGCTCGAGCTCGCCCCGCGGGGTCCCCGCCGACAGGCTCTCGAGCATCGGGTTCTCGAGCCGCCGCCCGGACGGCCGAGACGTGCACGGCGGCGACCGCGAGCCCAGCCCTGTACGCCTCGGTGAGCGAGCGCTCGATCGGCACGCCGGCGGCGGTGAGCCAACCTGCTGCGACACCGCTCCGAGCGAGCGCGCCAGCCGCGGCGAGATCGAACGACGTCGCCAGCCATGGGCGCTCGTCGCGGTGGGCCCTGAGCCACGGAACGAGGCGCTCGAGGGCGCGAGCGCCTTCGCGAGCCCCGTCCACACCGCGGTCCACCTTCAGCTCCACGTCGATGCCGATCGTCGCGGGCAGCGCGGCATCGACCTCTGCGAACGTCGCAAGCCCGAGGCGGACAGAGGCCGGGTCGTCCAACTCGACGAGTGGCCGGCCCTGTACGAAGGCATCGTGGGAGACGACCAGGGTGCCGGTCGCGTTCACTCGGACGTCGAGCTCGACCCAGCTGGCCCCCAGCTCGACCGCGTGACGGAAGGAGCCGACGGTGTTCTCGACGAACCCCCCGGAACCGACGCCCTTCCCGGCACCGCGATGGCCGACGACGCAGGGTACGGGAAACAGGGCAGCCCCGGGGATCGCATCCCCTTCCCGGTTCATCCCTGCGACCTGTTCTCGGGTCGGCCGCCCGCGTGCAACAGGCCGCCCCGGGCGGCCTCGGTAGCGACCGGGCCACTCTCGTCCCGATCAGCCAGGCCGAGCGGAGTCGCCCAGCAGCCCAGGTTGTCGATGAGGCGTGTGCCGCCCACCGTCGCCGCGACCAGGAGACGGACTGCGCCGGCGAGCCGGTAAGGCACCTCGAGCGTTGCGGGATCGACCGCAGCTGCGTAGTCGGGATGGACGAGCGGGTCGCGCTCGAGCTCTCGCCACATGCACTGGCCGACCAGCGTGGGATCTCGCAGACCGGCCCCGATCGCCGCCTCCCCCGCAGCGAGCGCGGACCAGAGCGAGCGTGCCGCCTGGCGCGCTGCGGGTCCGAGATAGGCGTTCCTGCTCGAGAGCGCGAGCCCGTCGGGGTCCCGCACGGTTGGGCACGCCACGATCTCCGTGCCGAGGCCGAGGTCCGCGACGACACGGCGAACCACCTGGAGCTGCTGGAAGTCCTTCTCCCCGAAGTAGGCGCGCTCGGGCTGAGCGAGGACGAGCAGCTTGACGACGACCGTTGCAACCCCGTCGAAGTGGCCGGGCCGGCTCTCTGCCTCCCAGTGGGACGCGAGTGCGCCGACCCGCACGCTCGTCTGGAAGCCGGCCGGGTACATGGCCCCTACGTCCGGTGCGAAGATCCAGTCCGCACCGGCAGCCGTTGCCATCGCGGCGTCCTCGGCGACCCGCCGGGGGTAACGGCCCAGGTCTTCGCCGGCACCGAACTGCAAGGGATTCACGAAGACCGTGACGACGACCTCGTCGCACTCGGCGGCTGCCCGCCGGACGAGCGAGAGGTGGCCCTCGTGGAGCGCGCCCATGGTCGGCACGATCCCGACGGTCCGCCCCCGGCGGTGCGCCTCAGCGGTGTGGCTGCGCAACGCCTCCGGCTCCCGGAGCATCTCCACGGTCACGAGCCGGTCGTCGGGCCGGCTCCCGCCCCGTAGGACTCGGCCGCGCTCGGGAAGCGCCGCTCGCGGACGTCGGCACCGTAGGCGACGAGCGCGTCGACGGCGACCTCACGGAGGGACGCGTAGCGCCGCACGAAACGGGGACGGAGGCGCTCCTCCAACCCGAGCAGGTCGTGCCAGACGAGGACCTGGCCGTCACAGTCCGGCCCAGCCCCGATCCCGATCGTCGGCACGGGAACCGCCTCGGTGACCTGCGCGGCGAGCGGCGCCGGGATCCCCTCCAGCACCAACGCGAAAACCCCGGCCTCCGAGAGCGCGATCGCGTCGTCGAGCAGCGCCGCCGCGGCGGCGTCCGTCCGGCCCTGCACCTTGAACCCGCCCATCGCATGCACGGACTGGGGAGTGAGACCGAGATGGCCCATGACGGGGATCTCCGCGTCCAGGAGCGCCGTCACCATCGGGATGCGCTTGCGCCCTCCCTCGAGCTTGACCGCCTGGGCACCCGCCCGGATCAGCGTTGCCCCGTTGCGGACCGTGTCCTCGGGGCTCAGGTGGAACGACAGCCACGGCAGGTCGGCGACCACCACCGCCTCCGGTCGAGCACGTGCGACCGCGCCGACATGGTGCGCGATCTCCCCGACCCCGACCTGGAGGGTGTCCGCGTAGCCGAGCACGACCATGGCGACGGAGTCCCCGACGAGGATCAGGTCGACGCCTGCTTCGCTCGCGATCCGCGCGGACGGCGCGTCGTAGGCCGTCACCATGACGAGCGGCGGCGCGCTCCCCTTTCGCGCTCGGACCTCTGCGACCGTGGTTGTCCCCGACATGGGCCCATCCTCGCCGCCCGAGGGGCGTCGGTCAATCCTCGCTCACACTCCGCT
>JAJYGM010000664.1 GCA_021785095.1 Actinomycetes bacterium | reverse complement strand
CGCGACGGCGGCGTCGGCCGGACTCGCCGTCCTCGTCATCGAGCTCGAGGGAAAGCACGGCCTCGGCGCCATGTTCGGGCGCGCGGGCCCGGTCGGGTACGAGGCAGTGGCGCTGCGCGGCCCGGAGCCCGGCGAGCTCGGGACCGTCGACGGGCCGCCGCCAGGTGCGATCTGGGCCAGGCGGCTCACCCCCGACGACGCGCTCCTCGAGTACCTCGCGGATCACGGTCTGCAACGGGTCTCCAAGCGGCTCGTCTCGAGCGGAGTGGTCGACGTGGTCGCGACGGCCATCCCCGGCATCCGCGACGTCCTCGTGCTCGGGAAGGTGAAGCAGCTCGAGCGTGCGGGCGTCGCCGACATGGTGATCCTGGACGCTCCGGCCACGGGCCACGCGATGACGTTCCTCACGTCGGCGAGCGGCCTGCTGGACGCCGCGCGGGCCGGCCCCGTGCGCCAGCAGGCGGCTGACGTCGTCGAGCTACTGCGCGATCCGGCACGGTGCAGGGTGCTGCCCGTCACCCTCCCCGAGGAGATCCCGGTGAGCGAGACCGTGGAGTCCGCTCAGCACCTGCGCGAGCGAGTGGAGATCCACATGGGCCCCGTCGTCGTCAACTGCTTCGAAGAAGGACCTCGCCAGCTCGAGGTGCCCGCAGTCGACGCAGCCCGAGAGGCCGGCGCTTCGCTCGACGAGGCAACTCTCGACGCCCTGGAGGCCGCACGGACCTTCCGGCTTCGACGCCTCCAGCTCGTCGAGGAGCAGGTCGGGCGCCTCGCCCGCGAGCTTCCTCTCGCACAGCTCCGACTGCCGCGCCTCGACGTCCCCTCCATCAGGCCCGCGGAGCTGGTCTGCCTCGCCGAAGCGATGGACCAGGCGATCAGTGCCCTTTCGGGTCCTGACGGGGCCCCGTGAGCGACGCCTCGCCGCCGAGGAGCGCAGGAGAGGAGCCGGACGAGCCAGGTGTCGCCGACGCCCCCGACCACGCGGCTCCCCAGCCGCCATCCACCGTGACCGACGTGGTCGAGAAGCGCAACGTCGTGGTGTGCTGCGGCCCGGGCGGGGTGGGGAAGACGACGGTTTCGGCGAGCTTCGCCCTCGAAGCCGCTCGGCGCGGCCGACGCGCCTGCGTGGTGACCGTCGACCCGGCGCGCCGGCTCGCCGACGCCATGGGGATCGAGTCCCTCCCAAACGAGCCGGTCGAGGTCGCAGGTGAGTGGCCCGGGACGCTCCACGCGGTGATGCTCGACTCGAAGACGACCTTCGACGAGCTCGTCGAGCGCTACTCGCGCACTCCGGACCAGGCGGCTGCGATCAAGGGGAACCGCCTCTACCAGAACCTGACCGGCGCGCTTTCGGGCACCCAGGAGTACATGGCGATGGAGAAGCTCTACGAGCTGACCACCTCCGAGGACTTCGACATCGTCGTCGTCGACACCCCGCCGACGCGCAACGCCCTCGATCTCCTCGACGCTCCCAGGCGCCTCACCCAGTTCCTCGAGAACCGGCTGTTCCGTGCGCTCATGGCCCCCACCCGCCTCTCGCTCCGGGCGTTGAACCTCGCGACCCAAGCGCTCTTGAAGACGATTTCTCGGGTCGCTGGCGCGGAGATCGTCCAGGACGCGGTCACCTTCTTCCAGGCGTTCCAGGGGATGGAGGTCGGCTTCGACGAGCGCGCGCGCGCAGTGCGGGCGCTGCTCGCCGACCCCGAGACCGCCTACGTCGTCGTCACCTCCCCACGCGCCGACGCGCTCGACGAAGCCGAGTACTTCGTGTCGCGCCTCACCGAGCGCGGCGTGCGCACCGCGGCTCTCGTCGTGAACCGCCTCCATCCCCGCTTCGGCCCAGGGGACCTTGTGCTGCCCGACGCCCCTGCGGGCACGGCTCTCGGTGTGCTCACCGACAACGTCCGGGACCTCGATGCCGTCGCCGACGAAGAGGACCGGTCGTACGCCGTTCTCGCAGCCGTCACCGCGCCCGCTCCCATTGCCCGGGTCCCGTTGCTCGGGACCGACGTCCACGACATCGACGGACTCGTCGTCGTGGCAGACGCGCTCTTCGACAGCGATCCCACCGGCGACCCCGGCACGATGCCAACCCCGCGTCCGGCGGGTGACGGCCGTGCAGTCGAGTAGGCTCATGTCGTGGCTCGGATCCTCGTGGCGAGCGACGCGCCGAGCGTCCGGAGCGAGATCGCGTCGATCACCAAGGGAGTCGGCGTGGACGTGGTCGAGGCCACTTCTGGGTCCGACGTCGTCCGCATGGTGCGCGAGGACCCTCCCGACCTGGTCGTCGTCGACATGCAGATGGGATACATGGGCGGGATGGCCGTCTGCTTGGAGCTGCGCCTCGAGGAGTCGTACAACGACGTTCCCCACGTGCCGGTGCTGATGCTCCTCGACAGACGGCCCGACGTGTTCCTCGCCAAGCGATCCAGCGCCGAGGGGTGGCTGGTGAAGCCGCTCGACCCGCTGCGCGTGCGGCGCGCGACGCGTGCGCTGCTCGCAGGCCAGACCTACTACGACGAGTCGTACCAGCCGGTGCCGGTGCTCGTCGGCTCCCCACAGCCGTCGTTGCCGGGCGCCAGCGCCGGCTGAGCCGGGCCCACGTGGTGGGGCGCCGCGCCAACCGGCCTCCACCAGAGGACGCGGCGCCCGCTCGGGCCCGCCACCGGGTCCTCTGGCGGCGCAGGGACGCGGGCTCCCGGGCCCGCCAGGCCCGGAGCGACGCCGCCTACGAGCAGTCCGACGCCGCCGAGCAGGAGCGCGTGATCGTCGAGGCGCTCGCAGACCTGCGTGAGATGGACGTGCGGGAGGTCATGACGCCTCGCAC
>JAJYGM010000792.1 GCA_021785095.1 Actinomycetes bacterium | reverse complement strand
GAGCTCGCGCGCCTTGCGCAGGATGTCGTCGTCGACGTCGGTCACGTTGCGGACGCAGCGGGTCTCGTGACCGAGGTCGCGCAGCCGGCGCTGGAGGACGTCGTAGGCGAGGTAGGTGGCGGCGTGACCGAGGTGCGCCGAGTCGTACGGCGTGATGCCGCAGGTGTAGAGACGCACCACGGGTCCCGGCGCGAAGGGCACCACCTCGCGCCGCGCCGTGTCGTAGAGCTGCATCGCCACAGCGCTCAGGCGCCCTCGGCGCGCAGGCCCTCGAGCCTCACGGCGACGTGCGAGCGGTAGCGGATGTTGACGTTGACGAGCACGGCGGTGAGCGCCTCGACCGGGCCGGCCGACGCGAGAGAGCCGGCATGGACGGCGCGCAGCCCCGGCACGCTCTCGACGAGAGCGCCGGTCGCGTCCGCGGCCCGCGCCGTGCTCGCGCACACGAGCACGTCGGCCCGGAGCTCGCGGTCGAGTGCCGCGAGGTGCTTCGCCGGGAGGTGCTGGAAAGCGGCGGTGACCTCGGAGCGCGGCAGCACGGACTGCACCGTAGCGGCGACCGAGCCGAGCGCCGGCACGAGCGCGTGGAGCTCGCCCCCGACGCGGCTGAGAGCGTTCACCATCGAGACCACCACGCGACCCGCGAGCGCGTCCGCGAGTGCGGCGACGGTCTCTGCCGCGGCGTCGAACGGCGTCGCGAGCACCACGATGCCCGCTCGCGCCGCCTCGTCGTTCGAGGCGCCGGAGAGTGTAAGCGACCGGTCCGGCCATCGGCCGCGCACCTCTGCCGCGACCTCCTCGCCGCGCGCCGCGGACCGGGACCCGAGCAGGACCTCCGCTCCCGAGGCCGCGAGACGGGCTGCGAGCGCCCGCCCCGCTGGACCTGTCCCGCCGATCATTCCCACCGTCGTCGCCATCTCCTTACCCTTCCACACCGCCCGCGCCGGGAGCATCCCCGCCAGGTCGCCGGCGGTCCGGACCGCTCCGAGCCCCGGGATCAACGTCGTGCTCGGCCACGCTGCGCTCGAAGCTGGCGAAGCGCGGCAGCTTTCGCGCGAGGGCCGCTACCCCCACGAGGCACAGCAGGCCACCGGACACGACGGAGACCTCCGTTCCCGCGAGCGAGGCGACCACGCCTGCCTCGAGGTCGCCGAGGCGTGGTCCCCCCGTGACGACGGCGGTCTGGACGGCCTGGAGCCGGCCGAGCAGCTCGTCCGGAGCGTCCAGCTGGAGGATCGTCCCACGAAAGACGGCGGAGACGACGTCCGCGGCTCCGGCCACCGCGAGGAGCGCCAGCGCTGCCCCGAGCATCGGCACGAGCCCGAACGCCGTGATCGCGACGCCCCAGACGGCGACCGCGGCCAGCACCGCTCGTCCCTGACGGCGCACCGCTGCAACCCAGCCGGTGAGCAGCGCCCCCACGAGAGCCCCGATGCCCGGCGCCGCGTAGAGCAGGCCGACGGTGCCGGCGCCACCGTGGAAGCGGACGAGCCCGAGCGCGGGAAACAGAGCTCGTGGCATGCCGAACACCATCGCGTTGACGTCGACGAGGAAGACCGCCTGCAGGACCTGGTGTCCGCGCAGGTAGCGGAGGCCGCCCGCCACCTCGCCGAGCCAAGGTGGGCGGCTGTCCCGGGAGCGCGCGCCCGGCACCGGCGCGAGGCGCGCGATGCACGTGAGCGACACGGCAAAGCTCGCGACGTCCACCCAGTAGACGGGCCGGAGGCCAAACCGCCCGAGGATGAGGCCGGCCGCGGCCGGACCACCGATCTGTGCGAGCTGGTAGAGCACCTGCCAGAGCGCGTTCGCCCCGACGATCGACTCGCGGTCGACCGCGCTGACCACGATCGCGGCGCGCGTCGGTCCGTCGACCCCGGAGAATCCCGCCTGGCACGCGCTGCAGACGAAAATCGGCCAGAGCGCGGGGTGCGAGGAGTCGGCGTTCAGCGCGAGCCCGACGCTCGTCGACGCGAGGAGCGCCTGCGAGGCGAGCAGGAGCCGTCGGCGGTCCACACGGTCGGCGATCGTCCCGCCGACGAGCGATCCGACCAGCAGGGGCACGAGCTGCGCGAGGCTCACGAGGCCGACGTCGAGCGACGAGTGCGTGATCCGGAAGACCTGGTACGGCACGGCGACGACCGTGAGCTGGTTGCCGATCGTGGTCACCACGTAGCCGGACCACAGCAGCCGGAACTGTGGGAACTTGCGCAGCGGGCCGACGTCGACGAGCAGCCGCGACCTCGCCACGACGGCCGAGGTTAGCGAGCGGGCACCTCGCGCCCGTCGGGGACCGTCAGGATCGAGCAGCCCTCGCGCGCAGCACCTCGAGCGCCCGGTCCGCGTGGACCGCCATGCGCGTCTCGCTCGAGATGACCTCGATCACACGTGCGTCGGTGTCGATGACGAAGGTCCGCCGCTTGACCGGCAACGGCCCGAAGCTCCGCTTCACCCCGAAGCGCTTGGCGACGGTACCGTCCGCGTCGGACAGCAGCGGGAAGTCGAACGCGTTCTTCTCCGAGAACGCGGCCTGGCGATCGACGGCGTCCGCGCTGATCCCGACCCGCTGCGCGCCGAGCGCCGCGAACTCGGCGCCGAGGTCTCGGAAGTGACAGCTCTCGGCCGTGCAGCCCTTCGTCATCGCCATCGGGTAGAAGTAGAGGACCACGGGTCCCGACTCGAGCAGCCCGGAGAGCGACCTCGTGGTCCCGGTCTCGTCAGGCAGAGAGAAGTCCTCGACGACGTCGCCTTTGTCCATCGGTCCTCCCGCGCCGGTCGTAGTGTCGGGACGAACGCGAGCGGCGTGGGCTCGTCCGGTCGCCCCCGCCGAGGCCCT
>JAJYGM010000697.1 GCA_021785095.1 Actinomycetes bacterium | reverse complement strand
CCTCTGCCGGCGTGACCATCCGGACATCGGTCCGTCAGATCCCCTCCCAGGGACGAGATGCCACGGGCGTGCGGCTCATGCAGCTCGACGAGGGCGCAACGGTGGCATCCGCGGCACCGGTCCTCGGCGGGGGCGACGGCGAGGTGTAGGCCGCCGGCACGGTGTCGGGTAGGTTCTGCACGGCTCTGCTGGTCGACTGGCTCCACGGAGGTCGTGGCCCACGGGAGACGCTGCGGGAGCCCACGGGGCTATAGCTCAGTCGGTTAGAGCGCAGCACTGATAATGCTGAGGTCGCTGGTTCGATTCCAGCTAGCCCCACGGAGAAGGCCCGATGCAGGCGAGGTGCACTCGGTGCTCTACCGATTTCCTCGGGGGCCCGAGGGGCTGGCCGTCGACCGCTTCCAACGGCGGGACCTCGCTTCGCGGAGCGCGGAGAGCCCCTTTGGTTCCTGACTGCAGGGCGAGCGACTCGGGGGCCAACCTTCGTTCCCTCCTGACCCTGGAAGCCGCGGTTCGCGTGTGAAAGCTCGAAGCCTTCGAAGAGGAGTGGCACTCCGGGAAGGCGCGCCACCTCGAGGTCGGCTTCCTCGTCTGGGCTGGCACCCTCTCGGACTTGGCCTCGCCGTCGCCGACGCCGCCCATCCGGAGCCCCGTTTCCGGACACCTGGGAACGTGCGCCTCGATCCTCGAGCACTTCGAAGTCGGTATCCCCGAGCGGCTGTTGCCCGAGGCGCGGAGGCCGCCGTCATCCTCGGGGTGGACGGCCCCATCGCGCCCAGACACGGGGAGGTGACGCCGAAGCTGATTCCGGGTCGGGTCTGAGCGGGCGTCCGGACCCGCAGGAAGAAACCCCCTCCTCGAACGCGATCCAGGAGCCACTAGGTTCCTGGTGGTGGATGCGGCCGTGTTGTTGTGGTTCGCGACGCGACGAGCTGGCTCGTGCCACGAGGAGCTGGGGGATCGGGTCCAGGTCCCGCTGGGCCGAGACCTCGACCCAGCTCCCGCGTGAGACCAGGTCAACGCCTTGCCAGCTGACACCTCGAACCGCGCGCTCCACGCTGAGATCGGAGCGTCGACCCCGGCTCGCCGCAGCGCGCGGTCGCGACGGCGTTGGTTGGTACGTGGACTGGTCGTTCTCGGACTGGCGCTGCTGGCTCGACGTGGCCGTTCGCGACGGAGCGAACCGGCTGGCGCAGGTTTGTGGCGCCCACTCGAGCTCCCGAGCGTCGAGTGACCGAGCAGGGCGCCCCGGTCGGGATCGTGGGGCTCGGGGCCGTCGGGGCCCGGGCTGCCCGACTGCTCGCAGACGGCGCCGCCGGCGTGGTCGTCTGGGACCTCGATCCGGAGGCCCGCGCACACGTGCGGGCGCGAGTTGGTGGTGTGCGCGTCGCGCCGGATCTCGAGGCCCTCGTCGAGCAGGTGTCGGTGCTCGTTCTCGCCTGTCCCGGGCCGGAGCAGGCCACACTCGCGGAGCGGGCCGTCCGGGCCGGTCGATCGGTGGTCTCCACGAGCGGCGCGCCCGGCGTGGTGGCCCAGTTGCTCGCGCTCGAGACGCTCGTCGTGGCACGCGGCGTCCAGCTGGTCGCGGGCGCCGGTTTCGCGCCTGGGCTGGCGTGTCTCCTTGCGGGTCACGCCGCGACCCGGCTGGATCGAGTCGACGGCGTCGAGGTAGCGAGCATGGGCGTCGGCGGCGCGGCGTGCCGGGCCGAGCATCACGCGGCGCGATCCGCGTCGGTCGAGGAGTGGCGGGGAGGGAGCTTCCGCGGGGTCCGACCTCGGGGAGGATCGGTGCTCGTACCCTTCCCCGATCCGGTGGGTGTGCGCCCGGCTCGACCGTGCGCGAGCGGGGCCACCGCGTTGCTCCAGCGTGCCTTCCCTGATTCCTCGCGGGTGGTCACTCGGGAGGTCGGGTCATGGCGGGGGCAGTTCGGTCCCCCCGCGCTGCTCGGAAGTCGCTTGCGCCACACCGAGGACGGCCTCGGTGCGGTGACGGTCGAGGTCCGTGGCTGGCGATCTGGATCAGCCGAGGTTGTCGTGCTGGGCGCGCTCGAACGCCCGGCGGTCGCTGCAGGGGCTGTTGCCGCCGCTGCGGCGCGCTGGGTCCAGCAGGACAGGCTCGGGGGCCCCGGTGTCGGTGGACTCGCGTCGGTTGTTCCGAACCCGACCGGGCTGCTCGGCGAGCTCGCCGCTACGGGTGTCCGCGCGGCCACGCTCGCACCGGTGGAGGCTGGGTGAACAGGGAGGATCTGGTCGTCCGGACGGTTTCTCGACCCGAGTTCGTGTTGCGGTGTCGCGGTGGCTGAGGCGACTGGGGGACGTGGGGAACGGGGAGGGGGTGCTGGCGCCGTCATCGCCGGTGTGGTCAGCATTCCGCTCTCGCTCGTCTCGCCGTTCTTTGGGGTCCTCGTGGCGCTGGTGGCGGTGGTCCTCGGCCTGAACGGGCGCCGGCGCTGGCGAGCCGGGGTCGGGGACGGGCGTCTTGCAACGGCCGGTCTTGCCGCGGGCATCCTCGGGCTGGTGGTGGGTGGGGTGTTCCTCGGCCTCGCCTTCGCGTTCGTCGCCCACCACGAGTCACAGATCACCGAGCTGCACCGCTGTCTCTCGGCCGCACACGACGACAGCGCTCGCCAGCGCTGCGAGCAGCGCTTCGCGAAGGCGACGGGGGGTGGATGAGTGAGCCGGGACTAGTGTGACCGACGAGGGGACGTAGCTCAGCTGGAAGAGCACCTGCTTTGCAAGCAGGGGGTCGTGGGTTCGAGTCCCATCGTCTCCACCATGAGGTCTTCACGTTTCACATGGGGACCACTTCACGTTTCGAGCCGCTGCCATCCTT
>JAJYGM010000824.1 GCA_021785095.1 Actinomycetes bacterium | reverse complement strand
CGACCGCGATCACCTCGGCGTCGCGGTTCTCGATGAGCCACCTCACCGCGATCGAGGTGTCGAGACCCCCGCTGTAGGCAAGCACGACTCGCCGCATCATTCCTCCTCGTCTGCGCCGGTGCCCTCCCGACCGTTCGACCCAGCGTCGAGCCCTGCAAGCGCTGAGAGGCGCTCCGCGACGTCACGGGCACGGTGGCTCTCGGCGACCACCACGAGCAGGGTGTCGTCGCCTGCAACGGTCCCGACGACGCCGTCGAGCCCGCTGCGATCCACAGCCGATGCTACGACATGCGCGCAGCCCGGCGGGGTGCGCAGCACGACCAGGTTCTGCGACGTCGCGAGGTCCACCGCCCACTCCCCGAGCACCCGCCGCAGGTGGTCCAAGGGGGCGACCTGCTGGGTCGGCAGCTCGGGAAGGGCGTACGCCGTCTCCCCGCCGGGCAGGCGGACCTTCTGCGCACCCAGCTCTTCCAGGTCCCGCGACACCGTCGTCTGGGTCGCCTCGACGCCCTCCGCAGCCAGCAGCTCGACGAGGACCTGCTGGCTCCCCACCGCCTGGCGCTCCAACAGGCGCGCGATCCGGTGCTGGCGCTGGTTCTTGCCGAGCCTCACGGGGCGACCTCCCCCGCCGCAGGGTCGCCGGGGCCGAGGACCTCGACCAACGCGCCGTCCAGGAGGCCGAGCGCTTCGTCGAGCGCGACGTCCTCCACGAGCAGCGAGGGCGCGAGGCGCAGCGTGTCGGTGCGCACAGGGTTCACGAGGAGCCCGCGAGCGAGCGCGGCAGCCGCGACCTCCGCCGCGCTCGGCGACGAGAGCTGCGCTCCGAGGAGCAGCCCCTCGCCGCGCACCTCGGTCACGCCGGGAAGCCGCCGGAGCCCTGCGGCGAGACGTGCGCCTGCCCGGCGGGCCCTGGTGCAGACGTCCTCGCGCTCCATCACCTCGAGCGTCGAGCGAGCCGCGGACATCGCCAGCGGCTGGCCCCCGAAGGTCGTCGCATGGTCGCCCGGCAAGAAGGCGGCCGCCACCTCGGCGCTGGCCCAGCAGGCTCCCACCGGGACACCGTTGCCGAGCGCCTTCGCCATCGTGACCACGTCGGGTCGGAGGTGCTGCGCCTGGAAGGCGAACCAGCGCCCGGTCCGCCCGAGGCCCGTCTGGACCTCGTCGCACATGAGCAGGACCCCGCGCTCGGTGCACAGCCGTCGCAGGCCCGCCAGGTAGTCCGACGACGGGACGACGACGCCGCCCTCTCCCTGGATCGGCTCGACCAGCACTGCGCCGACCGTCGCCGGGTCGAGCGCGGCGGCCATCGCATCGAGGTCGTCGTAGGGCACGTGGACGAAGCCCTCGGGCAACGGCTCGAAGGGGACGTGCTTGGCCGGCTGGCCCGTCGCCGTCAAGGTGGCGAGGGTCCTGCCGTGGAAGGAGTTCCACGTCGACACCACGACGTGGCGGCCGCGCCCTGCCCAACGGCGCGCGAGCTTCAAGGCGCACTCGTTCGCCTCGGCTCCCGAGTTGCAGAAGAAGACCTGGCCGCCCGCTGGAGCGTCCCCGCCTCCGACGAGCCGGTCGATGGTCGCCGCCACCTGGGGCGCGAGCACGTTGCCGTAGAGGTTGGACACGTGCAGGAGCGTCGCTGCCTGGTCCGACAGCGCGCGGGCCACGTCGGGGTGGGCATGCCCGAGCGACGTCACCGCGAGCCCCGAGACGAAGTCGAGGTACCGCCGCCCCTCGGTGTCGAAGAGCACGCTCCCCTCGCCCCGCACGAAGACCACCGGGACGGGCGCGTAGGTGCCCATCAGCGACACGAGCCGACCTCCGCCCCTCGCCGAGGCCGCGTCACGGGACCACCATCGTGCCGACGCCCCCGTCGGTGAACAGCTCGAGCAGCAGGACGTGCGGAACCCGGCCGTCGAGCACGTGCGCCCGGCGCACCCCCCCCTGCACCGCCCGAACGCACGCCTCGGCCTTCGGCGCCATCCCGCCGGCCGCCGTCCCCGACTCGAGCATCTGCGAGAGCTGGTCGGCCGTCACCTGCCGCACGAGCGAGCCCGGGTCCGAGGCGTCGGAGCGCAACCCCTCCACGTCGGTGAGGAACACGAGCTTCTCCGCGCCGAGCGACTCCGCGAGCGCGCCGGCCACCGTGTCCGCGTTGATGTTGTACGCCTGCCCGCTCTGGTCCGCGCCGATCGTCGCGACCACGGGGATCAGCCCCTCGGCGAGCAGGCGCCGCAGGATGGTCGCGTCGACGCCCAGGACCGTCCCCACGAAGCCGAGCCCGCCGGAGTGGGCGGCGGCCGTGATCAGCTTGGCGTCCTCCCCCGAGAGCCCCACCGCGAGCGGTCCGTGCACGTTGATCGCGGAGACGATGTCGCGGTTGACCTTGCCGACGAGGACCATCCGAGCGACGTCGAGCGTGTCGGCGTCGGTGACGCGCAACCCGTCGCGGAACTCGGGTTCCTTGCCCAGCCGCCGCAGCAGCTCGCCGATCTGTGGCCCGCCCCCGTGGACGACGACGGGCTTCACCCCGACGGAGTGGAGGAGCACGACGTCCTGGGCGAACGACGCGAGAGGCGACGCCTCGGAGCCGGCGAGGGCGCTCCCGCCGTACTTCACGACGACCACCGCGTCGCGGAAGCGCCGGATGTAGGGAAGCGCCTCCACGAGCACCCCGGCCCGCGCTCCGTCCAGCCCGCCGGCGGTCACGACGTGGTCCGGTTCTCGTCGATGTACCCGTGGCCGAGGTCGGTGGCGAGCACCGCGCCCTCTCCCGAGCCCATCCCGAGGCTGCACGAGATCTCCACGGCCCTCCCGGCCATGTGGCTCGCGACCGCCTAGG
>JAJYGM010000298.1 GCA_021785095.1 Actinomycetes bacterium | reverse complement strand
TGGTGGCCGACGTCGTGGCGATGCGCCACGAGGTGAGAGGAATGGTCCGGCTGGGGCTGATCGGCACCGCAGGGAGATGGCTCGTGCCGCGGCTGTTCTCGGCCGTGCGGGCGCGCCATCCCCAGATCCGCCTGACCGTCACCGACGGCACCAACACCACCCTCGAGGCGCAGCTCGCCTCCGGCCAGCTCGACGTCGCCGCGGTCACGCTGCCGGTGCAGAGCGACGAGCTCACCACCTCCCCGCTCTTCGAGGAGGACCTGGTCCTCGTCGTCCCCGTCGACCACCCGCTCGCGCGCACCGCCGGACCGCTCCCGCTCGCCGACCTCTCGGACCTCGAGCTCCTGCTGCCCGCACCGGGCACGGCGCTGCGCGAGGAGATGGACGTCGCGGCGCGCGCCGCCGGTGTGAGCCTTCGCCCGTCGATGGAGCTCGACGGCCTGCGCATGATCGCCTCGCTGACCTTCGACGGCTACGGACCGTCCATCCTTCCGGCCACCGCGGTCCCCGCGCACCTGCGCGCGGACTACCACATGCTCCCCATCACCGGCTTCCCCCCGAGAAGGGTCGGCGTGGCGCTGCGCCTCCGAGGCGCGCCGTCGGCGCCGAGCCGGGTCGTGATCGACCTTCTCCATTCCGTCGTGCACGACCGGTCGCTCGCGCCCGAGTGGCTCCACCCCGCGACGTCCGCTCCGCGGCGCGCGAGCTCGCGCCGCTAGATTCCGCCCGGTGGACGGCCCGGTCGACGACGACCTGCTCCTCGCGGTCACCGACGCGGCGCTCGACGCCGCGAGCCGGGCGGGGGCGTCGCATGCCGCCGTGAGGGTCGAGCGGGTGCGGACGCAGATCGTCGTCCTGCGCGACGGCAGGCTCGAGACGGCCGTCGACGACACCGAGCTGGGGACCGGGGTGCAGCTGGTGCGCTCCGGCTCGTTCGGCTTCGCAGGGAGCGTCTTCGTCGACGCGCCGACCGCGGCGCAGCTGGTCGCGGAGGCCGCCGGCGCGGCGCGGGTGACCGCGCCCGCACGAGGGCAGCCCGTCGTCCTCGCAGACGAGCCGTCGCACGGCCATGTGGAGTGGGCGTCGCCGTTCCGGCGTGACCCCGTCGACGTCCCGCTTCCCGACAAGGTGGAGCTGCTGCACGACTGGAGCCGGAGGCTCATGGCGGCTCCGGGGATCGACCACGTCACGGCGTACGTGATGGCCGTCCACGAGGACAAGTACCTCGCCGATCTCTCGGGCACCGTGGCCCGCCAGCGCCGGGTGCGGATCCATCCGGCCCTGGAAGCCCTCTCGGTCTCCGACGCCGGCGACTTCGAGGAGATGCGCACGCTCGCGCCCCCCGTCGGCATGGGGTGGGAGTACCTCGAGGGCGACGGATGGGACTTCGACGCCGAGCTCGCGCAGCTGCCCGAGCACCTCGCCGAGAAGCTCCGTGCCCCGTCGGTCGCAGCGGGCACCTACGACCTCGTCATCGACCCCACGAACCTGTGGCTCACGATCCACGAGTCGATCGGCCACGCGACCGAGCTCGACAGGGCGATGGGGTACGAGGCGGCGTTCGCAGGGACGTCGTTCGCGACCCCCGACGGCCTCGGCGTGCTGCAGTACGGGTCGCCCGCCATGCAGGTGGTCGGCGACCGCACCACCGAGCACGGCCTCGCTACGGTCGCGATCGACGACGAGGGCGTGGCCGCGCAGTCCTTCGACATCGTCCGTGACGGCGTCCTCTCCGGCTACCAGCTCGACCGCGCGATCGCCGCGTCGCAGGGTCTCGGCCGCTCCAACGGCTGTGCCTTCGCCGACTCGCCCCTCCACGTGCCCATCCAGCGGATGGCGAACGTCTCGCTCCGACCGGCCCCCGGGGAAGGTCCGTCCACCGAGGAGCTCGTGGCCGGCGTCGACCGTGGGATCTACGTCGTCGGAGACAAGAGCTGGTCGATCGACATGCAGCGCTACAACTTCCAGTTCACCGGCCAGCGGTTCTACGCGATCCGGGACGGGAGGCTCGAAGGACAGGTCCGGGACGTCGCGTACCAGGCGACCACGACGGAATTCTGGAGGGGGATGGAAGCCGTCGGCGGCCGCGGGACCTATCTTCTCGCCGGCGCGTTCAACTGCGGGAAGGGCCAGCCCGAGCAGGTGGCCGCGGTCAGCCACGGCTGCCCCTCGGTGCTCGTACGCGCCGTGCGCGTGCTGAACACCCGGGAGGAAGCGGGACGGTGAGCAAGGACCGCCTCACGCACCCCTCTCAGGTGGCCGAGCGCGTCCTTCGTTCGGCGGGCCGGCCGTGCGTCGCCATCGTCGAGGAGACGCACGAAGTGGACGTCCGCTTCGCGAACAACACCATCACCACCGACGGCGTACGCGCCGATCGCCGCGTGACCGCCATCCTGGCCGAGCCCGCCGGCGTCCCCGGAGGGCCCGGCCGTGCGGGCGTCGCGCGCCGAAGCGGGGAGGTGGACGTCGACGAGCTGGTGGCCGAGGCGGACGCGGCCGCCGGCACCGCCGACGACGCCGCGCCGCTCGTGGTCGGCGACGCGGACGCGGACTTCGACGCGGCGCCCGCCCTCACGGGGCTGGACCGCCTGTCGCCGGTCGTCCGCAGCCTCGCCGCGGCCTTCTCTCGCGCCCGGGACGCCCGCACCGTGCTCTCCGGCTTCGCCGAGCACAGCGTGACGACCACCTACCTCGCGTCGTCGACCGGGCTTCGCCGCCGCTACGTCCAGCCGGCCGGCGCCTTGCAGCTCGTCGGGCGCCGGGACGGCGCCTCGGCGTGGGCCGGGGTCGGCAGCGCCGACTTCGTCGACGTGGAGCTCGAGCCCCTCGAGGAGCAG
>JAJYGM010000258.1 GCA_021785095.1 Actinomycetes bacterium | reverse complement strand
GGGCTGAGCTGGCGCACGACGTCGCCGCCAGCGACGTGCCGGCAGGCCGGACGCGCTCGTTCCAGCGAGAGGTCGGCGCCCAGTTCAGCCCGCCGGTTCCGAGGAGGTCGGTACGAGGATCCGGCCGCACTGCTCGCAAGTGACGACCGTGCCAGCGGGCAGGTGCCGGATGCGGTCCATTTCCATGGAGGGCAGCTCGAGGTGGCACCCGCTGCAACGGTTCCCAACGAGGCGCGCCGCACCCGTCCCGCCGAGGCGAGCGCGGAGCGACTCGTAGCGGTCGCGCAGGTCCCTGGGCACCGCGTCAGCTGCCGACGTGCGCGCGGCGATCTGGGCCGACAGCTCCGCGTCGAGCTCGGCCTGTGCCTCGCTCAGCGCGGCGCGCAGCCGGCCGGCCTCGTCGGCGAGCGCCGCTCTCTGCGACTCGAGCGCGGCGCGCTCGTCGTCGAGAGGCTCGAGGGCGACCATCACCTCGAGCTCGGCCTCCTCCGTCTGGTCCACCCGCTCCCGGAGATGCCGGATCTCGTCGTCCATGGCCTGGAGGTCTCGGGCAGGGGTGCCGCGCGCGGCGTACATGCGCTGCTCGAGCGCCTCACGACGCGAGGTCGATGCAGCAATGTCCGCCTCAAGCGCCCGCTGGCGCTCCACGAGGGCCTCGCGTGACGTTTCGACCTGCGACGCCCGGCCTTCGACGTCGGCGAGCGCCGCGACCACGCCGGCCAGCTCCCGGCGCTCGGGCAGCGCGGCCTTGCGGTGCTCGAGCTGGGAGATCGCCGTGTCGTGGTCCTGGAGCTCGACCAGCGCCTCCAGCGCACGCCGCCCGTCGGGCGTCCGGTCCCCCGGCGTCGCCGCGGGCTCTTCGGGACTACCTGTGTCGTGGTCCTCGAAGGTCATGATCTCGCTCTCCTTGGCTTGGCGAGCTCGGCACGCGCCGCGCGCAGCGCGCCCACGAGCGCGTCGTCGGCGATCGCCTCGGCGTCCTCCCACGTGAACCATCGGGCCCAGGGGCTCTCCCCCGGAGCAGGGCTGGGGTCTTGGTCTGCTGCCACGAGGAGAAAACGAAGGTCCAGATGGACGTGACCAGCGGCGGGATGCGTGTCGAGATGCACGAGCGAAGGCCCCTCAGCCGGGTGCGAGACCTCCAGCCCGGTCTCCTCAACCGTCTCGCGCACCGCTGCCTCGGCGGCCGATTCTCCCGCGTCGACATGGCCACCGGGCTGGAGCCATCGGCCAAGACGGCGGTGGCGGTGGAGCACGGTCCCCCGCGGGCCGGCCACGACAGCCGACGCCGTCACGTGGACCGGATCCGCCTCGCGGTCGAAGGGACGCACCAGCCGGTCGAGCTCGGCGAGCATGCGCGCCTTCGCCGCGCGCTCGCGGGCGTCGTCCGGGTGGTGCGCCTCGACGAGCGCGCGCAGGTCCGCCGGATCCGACGACCGGGCCAACGCGCGTGCCGCCGCGGTCTCGAGGGACCCGGCTGATGTCGGCACGAGCCCATGGTTACCACAGTCGCCGGGAACGCAGGACCCCCGACAAGGGTCGAGCTGTTCAAGGGAGGATGGCTCGCAACGGCCCTCGCCTCGCCCACCTCGACGAGCAGCGAACCTCCACGCGCCGAGAGGTCAACGGGCGAGCGTCTCCAGGCGACGCAGCGCCTCGTGCAGCACCTCCGGACGCTTGCAGAACGCCCAGCGCACGAGCGTCCGGCCGAGGTCGGGGTCGCGGTAGAAGACCGACGACGGCACTGCCACCACCCCGCAACGCCCGGGGAGCTCCCTGCAGAACCTGAGCGCGTCGTCCTCCCCAAGAGCGGCGATATCCGTGGTGGCGAAGTACGTCGCCGCCGGGCGGTGCACCGTGAGGCCGATCGACTCCAGACCGTCGCAGAGCAGGTCACGACGCTCTCGCAACGAGTCGCGCAACGGCGACACCAGCCTGTCGCCCGCGTCCAGCGCAACGGCGATCGCGTGCTGGAAGGGGGTGCCCGTCGCGAACGTGAGGAACTGCTTGGCCGCGCGGACGCGGCCGACCAGGTGCGGCGGCCCACAGGCCCAGCCGATCTTCCAGCCGGTGAACGAGAACGTCTTGCCCGCCGACGACAGCGAGACCGTGCGTTCACGCATCTGCTCCAAGGTCGCGAGGGGCACGTGGACCCCGTCGTAGACGAGATGCTCGTAGACCTCGTCGGTGAGCGCGACGAGGTCGTGCTCCAGGCAGGTTCGCGCGATTACTTGCAGCTCGTCTGCGGAGAAGACCTTGCCCGTCGGATTGTGCGGAGAGTTCAAGAGGACGAGCCGGGTCCGTGAGGACACCGCCGCCTGCAGCTCGCCGGGGTCGAACGACCAGTCCGGGGCGCGCAAGGTGACCGTCTTGGCGACGGCGCCGGCCATCGCGACGCATGCGGCGTAGGAGTCGTAGAAGGGCTCGAACATCACGACCTCGTCGCCGGGCTCGCACAGCCCGAGAAGGGCTGCGGCGATGCCCTCCGTCGCGCCGGTGGTCACCAGCGTCTCTTCGCCGACGTCGTAATCGAGCCCGTAGCACCGGAGCTGGTGGTCCGCGATCGCCGCGCGCAGGGCTGGGACACCCGAACCCGGCGGGTACTGGTTCTCCCCTGCCCGGATCGCCGCGATCGCGGCCTCTCTGATCTCCGCCGGCCCGTCGGTGTCGGGGAAGCCCTGGCCGAGGTTGAGCGCGCCGGTCGCGACGGCGAGAGCGGTCATCTCGGCGAAGATCGTCGTCGCGAAGGGCGCGAGCCTACCGTCTGGCGGAGGTGTCGACACGCGAAGATGGTACCGGGCGGGCCTTGGCCTCTCGAGCCTCCGTCGACCTCTCCTC
>JAJYGM010000350.1 GCA_021785095.1 Actinomycetes bacterium | reverse complement strand
AGCCACGTGTACAGCCGGCGCGGGCTCTGGACGTGGCGGAGCAGCTCGGCGAATTCCTCGCTGTCCGCTTCCGGCCCGAGGGTCGCGAGCGGGCCGTCGTCGCCCGGACCGAGCACCCACCATCCTGCCTTGCGCTGCGTGCCGTGCTCGCGGACGAGGATCGCAGCCGGGGGATCCGAGAACGTCAGGCGTGCGAGCGCCCCGCGCGGGCGCCTCACCTTGGGCGGAGCCTCGAGATCGACCCGTCCTGCCTGGGAAAGATGCAGCGCGATGCGGTACCCGCCCTCGAAACACATGAGCGCGTACTTCCCGCGCCTTCCCACCCGCTCGATCCGCCGCCCGACGAGCACGTCGGGCGCGGGCTCGGCGGTCTTCAGGCTCGCGAACCCGAGAAAGTCGGCCCGCTCGAGGACCGATCCCCCGAGCGCAGCGTCGAGCCGTTCGGCCAACGCCTGCATCTGCGGCATCTCGGGCACCGCGGCGCGCTCTCGGTGTGTCCCGGGACGAGCTAGACCGGAGCGGTCGCCCGGAAGCCGATCGCCTGCTCGAGCGCCGCGGCGGACCGCAGCACCACGAGGTCCGCGTGCTGGGGGCCGATCAGCTGCACGCCGATCGGGAGGCCCTGATCGGTCAACCCCGCGCACACCGTGGCGACGGGAGAGCGCGTCATGTTGAACGGGTAGGTGAGCCGTACCCAGTTCGGGTCCACGACGCCGTTCACGACGCCCTTCCCGCCGAGGGAGTTGGGTGGCGGCGAGCCCGCCGTCGTCGGGGTCACGAGCAGCCGGACGTCCCTGAAGAGCTCGACCAGGCGGAAGTTCATCTCGTGGCAGCGATCGAGCGCGCGCACGAGCCTCGAGGCCGAAAGCGTGCGCGCGCGCTCGGCCGTGGACACGAGCACCGGTGTCACCGACGCCCAGCGCGCTTCGTAGGGCTCCAGTGTCCGCAACAGGCACGGGCTCACGATGGTGAGCCAGTCTTCCAGGGGGTCCTCGTCGAAGACCGTGCCCACCTCCACCACGTCGGCACCGAGCGTGTCGAGCGTGCCGAGCACCCGCTCGGCGACCGCCATGACCGAACGGTCCACCTCGGTGTAGCCCAGCGCGGGCGACCAGGCGACGCGCACCGGCACTCGGGGCTCGACGATCGCGTCGCGCCAACTGGCCTCGGGGAGGGGCAGGGACTGCAGGTCGGTCGGTTCGGGGCCGACGACGGCGTCCAGGGCGACGACCGCGTCTTCGACCGTGCGGCCGAGCACCCCTTTCGAGGAGAGCCCCAGCCAACCGGCAGCACGGTGTCCCCCCGCGGGGACCCGGTCGTGGGACGGCTTGAACCCTGACAACGCGCAGCACGCAGAGGGGATCCGGATCGAGCCGCCTCCGTCGCTGCCGGTGGCGAGCGGGACCATCCCCGCGGCGACCGCGGCAGCCGATCCCCCCGAGGAGCCTCCCGCGCTGTGGTCGCGCGCCCATGGGTTGCGCGTGGTGCCGAAGAGCGAATTCGAGGTGTGCGCGGTCCACGCGAACTCAGGGAGGTTGGTCTTGCCCACGACGACCGCGCCCGCCGCTCGAAGGCGGGCGACGAGCACCGAGTCGTGGACGGCCGCCGGAGCGTCGGCGAGCAGCTCCGACCCGAAGGTCGTCGGGTACCCGGCGGCGTCTTCGCTGTCCTTCACCCCGATCGGCACGCCCGCGAGAGGCCCGGGATCCCCCCCGGCCGCGACGATCTGGTCCACCGCTCCTGCCTGCTCGAGCGCCCGCTGCGCATCCACGGCTACGAACGCGAGGATGCCGGGATTGAGCGCCTCGATCCGCTCGAGCGACGCCGTCACGACCTCGCGGGCTGAGACCTGCCTGTCGCGGACGCGTCGGGCGAGCTCGGCAACCGGGACGGAGCGGAAGTCCACGGTCATGCGCCGAGCGCGACAACCGCGTCGCGCAGGTCGCGCTCCGCCGTCACCACCATCAGCACCGGCAGCGTGACCCCCCGCTCCACGTAGCGCGCGACGTGGGCGCGGCACTCCTGGGGATCGCCGTGGACCACGAGCGCGTCGACGACCTCGTCGGGGATCGCCGCGAGCGCGGCCTTGCGGTCCCCCGCTTCCCAGGCTTCCCACATGCCCTGGAGCATCGGGGCGCGCCCGAGCCAGCGGTGGAAGGCGGCGTACGCCGGGACCGTGAGGTAGCCGGCGATCATCCGACGGGCGAGCGATCGTGCGACGGCGGCATCCGGCTCCGGCACCACGAAGATCCGCGTCACGACCTCGAAGGCGCCGTCCGCGGACCGCGCGCGGGCGCCGGCGCGCACCTCCGCGAGCGACGTCGCGACGTCGTCTGCGGACAGCCAGTTCAGGATCACCCCGTCCGCTTCGCTGCCGGCGAGCCGGAGCATGCCGGGACGGAGCGCCGCGAGGTAGAGCGGCGGTGGAGCCGGGAGGGGGCGGGAGAGGCAGAACTCCCGGACCGAGAACGTCTCGAAGTCGCACGTGACCCTCTCCCCGGCCAGCGCGAGCCGTAGGAACGCGAGCGTGTCCCGCACCCGCTCGTAGGGGCGGTCGAAGGGGATGCCGTTCCATTTCTCGACGATCACCTCGGAGGAGGTCCCGAGGCCGAAGGCGAACCGGCCCGGCGCCGCCTCCGCCATCGCGGCGACGCTCTGGGCGAGGAGGGCCGGGCCCCGGGTGAACGCCGGGACGATCGCAACGCCCAGGCGCAGACCCGGCTCCCAGGCCGCAGCGAGGGCGAGCGGCGTGAAGCCGTCGGTGCCCGCCACCTCGGCGGACCACGCGTCGGTGTACCCGGCTGCTACCGAGGCGGCGAACCAGCTGCGGTGCTCTGCGAGC
>JAJYGM010000329.1 GCA_021785095.1 Actinomycetes bacterium | reverse complement strand
CGTCCGCTGGATCCCGCCGAGCCCGCCCGGGTCGGCGAGGCGGTCGCCGGGATGGGTCTCGCGCATGCCGTGGTGACCGCGGTCGCCCGTGACGACCTCGCAGACGGGGGTGCGTCCGCCTTCGTCGCCACGATCGACGCCATCCGGGCTCGCTGTCCCGACACGGTCGTCGAAGTGCTGATCCCGGACTGCAAGGGCGACGACGCGGCACTCGGCGCGATCTTCGGGGCGCGTCCCGACGTCCTCAACCACAACCTCGAGACCGTGGCGCGCCTGCAGCGGGCGGTCCGCCCCTCTGCGGGCTACGCGAGGAGCCTCGCCGTGCTCGCCCGGGCGAAGGCCGCGGGCCTCACGACCAAGTCCGGCATCATCCTCGGGATGGGCGAGCGCCGCGACGAGGTCGTCGCTGCGATGACGGACCTCGCCGGTGTCGGCGTCGACATCCTCACCCTCGGGCAGTACCTGCGCCCGAGCGCCGCGCACCTCCCCGTCGCGCGGTGGTGGCGGCCGGAGGAGTTCGACGAGCTCGCAGCGGTCGGCCGCGACCTCGGCTTCGCCCACGTCGAGGCCTCGCCACTCACGCGCTCGAGCTACCACGCACGTGGCGCTGCTACAGCCGCCCACCGGGTCGCGCTCGCCTCCGCGGATCGGGCCCCGCTCGCCGTGGGTGCCGGTGCCGGATCCCCGGCGGGCGGGCAGTGAGCGAGCGACCGGCAGCCGCCGCGGGGGCGGCCCGTCGGGCTCGGGTGGAGGCGGTCCGGACGGCGATGGGGGATGCGGGCATCGACGCGCTCCTCTGTTCTGTCGGGGCCGACCTCCCGTGGCTGACCGGTTACGAGGCGATGCCGCTCGAGCGCCTCACGATGCTGGTGCTCCCGGTGGACGCCGATGCGACGCTGGTGGTGCCGCGCCTCGAGGCGCCGAGGGTCCCCGTCGACGAGGAGCTCTTCTCGCTGCGGCCCTGGGACGAGACCGAGGACCCGGTGAGCCTCGTCGCCGAGCTGGTCGGGGCGCGCCGTCGGCTCGCGATCTCGGACCGGACCTGGGCGGCTCCGCTGCTCGCGCTCCAGGCGGCCCTGCCCGCAGCGGGCTTCGTCAAGGCGTCGGGGATCACCGGTCCGCTTCGCGCGGTCAAGGACGAGGCCGAGCTGGCGGCGCTCGCGGCCGCGGGGGCGGCCGCCGACCGGGTGGCGGCGGCGCTGCTCGGCGGGGAGATCCCCCTCGTCGGTCGGAGCGAGGCGGAGGTCTCCCAGGACCTCACGCGCCGCCTCCTCGCCGCGGGGCACCACCGGGTGGACTTCGCCATCGTCGGTTCCGGTCCGAACGCTGCGAGCCCCCACCACGAGCCCGGAGCGCGGGTGATCGGCCGCAACGAGGTGGTGGTCTGCGACTTCGGCGGGACGTTCTCGCCCGACGGCGGACCGGGCTACTGCTCCGACACGACGCGCACCCTGGTGACCGGCGAGCCCGACCCGGCCTTCGCCGAGCTCTACGCCGTCTTGCTCGCAGCGCAGGAGGTGGGTGTGGCGGCGGCCCGTGTCGGGGTGGCCTGCGATCAGGTCGACGCGGCGGCGCGGGCGGTGATCGCCGACGCGGGGTACGGCCCGGCGTTCCTCCACCGTCTCGGGCACGGCATCGGCCTCGAGGGCCACGAGGATCCCTACCTCGTCGAGGGGAACGGCACGCCGCTCGTCCCGGGCCACGCCTTCTCGATCGAGCCGGGGATCTACCTCAGCGGACGCTACGGCGCCCGCATCGAGGACATCGTCGTCGCGACCGGCGACGGGCCGGTCCGGCTGAACAACTCCTCGAGGGAGCTCCATGTCGTCGAGGCCTGAGGCTCCCGGGCCTGCGGTGCTGGCCGACCCCTTCGTCCCGCGGCGGGGCAAGGTGTCGATCCCCCTCCCCGGCGAGCGCGCCGGGCTCTCGGCGCTGCCCGCCTACCTCGCCCGCCCCCCGGCAGGTGTCGGGCCGTGGTCCGGGGTCGTGGTGCTCCACGAGGCCTTCGGGCTGAACGGGGACATCCGCCGTCATGCGGACCGCCTCGCCGGCGCCGGCTACCTGGCCGTTGCGCCCGACCTCCTCGCGGGTGGGCCGAAGGCGGTCTGCCTCGTGCGCACCTTCCGGGATCTCCGCGCCGGACGGGGGCGGAGCTTCGAGCGCCTCGCAGCCACCATCGACTGGCTCCGGGCCCAGCCGGGCTGTGCGTCGCGGGTCGGTGCGATCGGCTTCTGCCTGGGCGGCGGCTTCGCGCTGCTCGCCGGGGTGCGCCACGACCTCTCGGCGACCGCCGTGAACTACGGCGAGGTGCCCGAGGGCCCAGACAGCGCACTCGCGGGGGTCTGTCCGGTGGTCGCGAGCTACGGCGCGGAGGACCGGGCGATGCGCGGCCGCGCCGAACGCCTCGAACAGGCGCTCGCCGCGCTCGACGTGCCCCACGACGTGAAGGTCTATCCCGGTGCTGGTCACGGTTTCCTGAACCGCCACGACCTGTCGCCCCGGCTCCGGCCGCTCGAGCACGTCGCCGGGCTCGGCTACGACGAGGCGGCGGCCGAGGACGCGTGGGCGAGGATCCTGGCCTTCTTCGAGGCGCATCTCCGCTCCTGAGCAGCGCCGCCCACGGGGCGTCGGCAGCATGTCGGGACGGGCGAGCGTCGGCTCAGGGCTTCGGGAGCCAGGAGACCTTGCCGACGAGGTACACGTAGCCCACGAACGCGACGGCGTCGATCAGGAAGTGCGCGACCGCGAGGGGCGCCGCGCGCTTGGTCCGCTGGAAGATCCGCCCGAAGAGCAGCCCCATCAGGAAGTTCCCGACGAAGCCGCCGAGGCCCTGGTAGAGGTGGTAGCT
>JAJYGM010000372.1 GCA_021785095.1 Actinomycetes bacterium | reverse complement strand
ACTTCGCGGCACCGACTCCGCCCGCCAGCGCCACGATCACCCCGCCGAGGGTACCGCCGAGGGGCGGTCCCTGCCTTCACCCGGGCTGGGCTCGGACGCGGGCGCGCCCCGATACCAGGGACCGGCCGGCTGGCGGGTTCGTGCGGGACGTGGGCGGGTTCCGGACTCCGAGCTGGTGGGCTCAGGTGCCGAGCACGTCGAGATAGGCGCGGTGGGTGCCCTCGACGAAGGCGCTGACCGGGAACTCGGCCGCCCGTGCCCGCCCCGCCGCCCCGAGGCGGGCGCGCTCGGCGTCGTCGGCGAGGAGTGCTTGGATGCGCTCCGCCCAGCCCGCCACGTCCCCGACCGGAGCGAACGCAGCCGCGGTCCCGGCCACCTCGCGGAGCGCGGGGATGTCCGAGCAGAGGACCGCAGTGCCCTGGCCCATCGCCTCGAGCACGGGGAGGCCGAAGCCCTCGTGGCGGCTCGGGAAGGCGAAGAGCGCCGCGCCCCGGTAGAGCGCCCAGAGGGTCGCGTCGGGAACCGTGCCCACCTCGACGAGGCGCTCACCGAGCGCATCGCGGTCCTCGGTCGGGATCCTGCCGCCCTGGCGCCAGCCCGGGAACCCGGCGAGCACGAGCCGGGTGTCCCAGAGTGCGCCGCCACCCGCTCCGCGTTGTCTGGCGAGGCGAGCCATGGCGGCGACGAGGGTCGGGAGATCCTTCCTCGGCTCGGCGCTCCCGAGCCAGAGGACGTACGGCCAGCGTCCGTCCCCGCCCCCGTCCCCGCCCCGGCTCCCGCCCGGAGTCCCGTCCCCGGCCCGGCTCCCGCCCCCACCCCCGAGCCCGAGCCCGAGCGAGCGTCGCAGTGCCGCTTCGGTGTCCGGGTCGGGTGTCGGCGTGGGGAGCTGGATCCCGAGAGGCACGACCCGGATCCGGTTGCGGGGGATCGGCGTCAGCGAGGCGATCTCCTCGGCCGCGGCGTTCGAGACCGTGAGGACGAGGTCGGCGCGCCGGGCGGCCATCGCAGCACCGCGGCGGTGAAAGGCGCGCCCAGCCGGGCTGAAGGCCTCCGGGAAGCGCTCGTGTGCGGCATCGTGCACCGTCACGACCAGCGGGGCTGCGCCCCGACCAGGCAGTGCGAGGGACGGCGCGTGGACCAGATCGACGCGCCCTGCGCCTGTACCTCGCGCCCACGGGCGGTGGGTGTCACCTGGCCGATCGAGCAGCGGCCTTCCAGTCCAGAGCCACGACCGGTAGAGCAGGGGGCGAGGGAGGGGGAGCACGACCGGGGTGACACGCCCACCTGGCGGCACACCCACCCTCCGGAGCGCGCTGGCGACGTCCTCGGGGCGATGGTGGGCGCAGACGGGCACGACCTCGTCCTCGGGGTGGAGCGTCGGGAGTAGGCTCACCAGCTGTCCCACATACCGGCCGATCCCCCCGGGTGAGGCGTGGAGGAGCTGCTCGACGTTGATGGCTACCCGCACCCCGCGCCTCCTCTCGATCTCCCCGGTGAGCGACGGGGGAGGCTCGGAGCGCGCGCTCGTCGCGCTCGTCGCCGAGCTCAGCTCGGGGGGTTGGGAGTGCCACGTCGCCCTGCCCGGCGCGCCGCGCCTCGCCGGAGACTACGTGGCGGCAGGGGCCCGCCTGCACCGGGTGCCGATGGAACGCCTCACGACGTCTGGGGGAGCGCTGCGCTGGTTTCGCTTCGCAGCCGCATGGCCGGTGAGCGTGGCCCGCCTCGCCCTGCTCGCCCGGCGGCTCGACGTCGACGTCGTCCACTCGAACTCCCTCCACTGCTGGTACGGCTGGGCGGTGGCGCGCCTCGTGGGCCGTCCACACGTCTGGCACGCCCGGGAGATCGTGAGCCAGTCGGCGTTGGCGCTGCGGGTCGAGCGGGTTCTCGCCCGGCACGGCGCGAAGACCGTCGTGGCCGCCTCGGAGGCGGTCGCCGCCCAGCTCGACCGGCGGAACGTCGAGATCGTCCGGGACGATCCCGACCCGAGCCGGTTCCGACCGGGATCCGCGGGCCGGTTTCGCCACCGCGTCGGGATCGACGACTCGGTGCTGCTCGTCGGCAGCGTTGCCCGACTCGACACGTGGAAGGGCTTCGACACCTTCCTCGACGCGCTCGAGCTGGTGCTCGCCTCCCGAGACGACGTGGAGGGCCTGGTCGGCGGCGGCCCCGTGCCCGGGAAGGAGGCCTACGCCGCTCGGCTCGAGGCGCGAGCAGCGGAGATGGGCTCCGTCCACTGGGTCGGCGAGCGGGACGACGTCGCCGAGCTGCTCGCCGACCTCGACGTGCTGGTGCAGGTCTCGGAGACCCCGGAACCCTATGGCCTGGTCGTCGCCGAAGCCCTGGCCTCGGGAACCCCCGTGGTCGCCGGGAACCAGGGTGGCCCAGTCGAGATCCTGGCCGGCTGCCCGAGCCACGCGGGCAGGCTCGTCCCTCCCGGCGATCCCGGGGCGCTCGCCACAGCGGTCCTCGAGCTGCTCCCGTCCGGGCCGTCCGGGAGCACGAAGCGCCGGGCCCGGCCGGTCCTCCGAGAGCCGGCCGCTGGCTCGTTCCTCGAGGTGATGTCGCGCGTGGCCGATCGCGGCTGCCACTCTGCGAGGCTGGGACGGTGAACGGTCGGTCAGCGCCCGAGAGGGCAGCGCCTGGCTCCGAGCCCGCCGCCGGTCCGCCGATCCGGCTGAGCCTCGACGTGTCGGCGGTCCCGGAGCGACCGGCAGGCTCCGGCCGTTACGTCCTCGATCTCGCCGCCCACCTCGCAGCGCGGCCCGAGGTCGAGCTCTACCTCGTGCCGCGGGCGGGCGACACGGCTCGCTGGGAGCGGCTGGCGCCAGGGGCGGAGCTGGTCGGTGGTG
>JAJYGM010000071.1 GCA_021785095.1 Actinomycetes bacterium | reverse complement strand
GTCGTCGAGGTCGGCCTCGGTGGCCGCTTCGACGCGACGAACGTCGCGCACGCGAGCGTCGCGGTCGTGACGAACGTGGAGCTCGACCACGTGCAGATCCTCGGCTCGACCCGGGTCGAGATCGCCGGGGAGAAGGCGGGCATCGTCAAGCCGGGCTCGTTGCTCGTCCTCGGCGAGCGCGACCCGGAGGTCGCTCAGGTATTCCTCGACGAGGCCCGGTCGGTGGGCGCTCGCGAGGTCTGGCGTCGCGGCGGCGACTTCGATTGCGTCGTGAACCGCCCTGCGCACGGGGGACGGCTCCTCGACCTGAGGACGCCCGGGGGGGCGTACGACGACGTCTTCCTTCCGCTTTTCGGCCCCCACCAGGGGGACAATGCCGCCGCCGCGCTCGCCGCGGCAGAGGGCCTGCTCGGTGCGCCACTCGCAGCCGACGTGGTCGCCGAGGCCTTCGCGGCCACGACGGTGCCCGGCCGCCTCGAGATCGTCGGCAGGCGCCCGCTCGTCCTGCTCGACGGTGCGCACAACGCGGCAGGAGCCGCCGGGCTCGCGACTGCGCTCGCAGACGACTTCGCGGCATTGCCACGTGTCGTAGTCGTCGCCGGCTGCCTGCGCGGCCGCGACCCGGCCGAGCTGCTCGGGGCGCTCGGGGCAGAGCGCGTGGCACTCGTCGTCGCGTGCGCGCCGCCGTCACCGCGGGCGCTTCCTGCCGCCGCGGTCGCCGAGGCGGCGCGAGGGCTCGATCTCCCGGTCGAGCTGGCTGGCTCCGTGCCGGAGGCCCTCCGACTCGCTCTCGGGCAAGTGGGTCCGGACGACCTCGTGCTCGTGACCGGCTCGCTCTACGTGGTGGGTGAAGCGCGGGCCGCTGCGCGCCGACTAGGGTGCTTGCCGCCATGAACAGGACACTCGTGATCTGCAAGCCAGACGCCGTAGAGCGTGGTCTCGCCGGGGAGATCCTCGCCCGCATCGAGGCCAAGGGCCTCCGCCTTGCCGCTGCGGAGCTGCGTGTCATCGAGCCGGACGTCGCGGAGCTGCACTACGCCGAGCATCGGGGGCAGCCTTTCTTCGATGGTCTCGTGAAGTTCATCTCGCGCTCGCCGTCGCTGGTCATGGTCGTCGAGGGGCCCGAGGACACCTGGAGGATCGTCCGGTCCCTCATGGGCGTCACCAACCCCGCAGATGCCGCTCCTGGCACCATCCGGGGGGACCTCGCGACGATGACGTCGGAGAACCTCGTCCACGGCTCGGACGGACCGGACTCGGCGCGACGGGAGATCGCGCTCTTCTTCCCGACGTTGCGCTGACCGGTCACGCCACGGTCCGCCGCGCCGCGGCCGTCGGTGACCTTGCCACGGGAGGCGCCTTGTTGCGCCCGCGGCGATCTCCTAACCTTGCGCGGTCGACCTGCATGTGAACTTGGAGCTGACGTCATGAGCGACAAAATGTTCGGATTCGGCGGTCGCGACATGGCGGTCGACCTGGGTACGGCAAACACCCTCGTCTACGTGCGCGGAAAGGGCATCGTCTTGAACGAGCCCTCGGTCGTCGCGATCAACGTGAAGGACGGTCACCCGCTCGCCGTCGGCGCAGAGGCGAAGCGGATGATCGGGCGCACACCGAGCAACATCCAGGCCATCCGCCCGCTGAAGGACGGGGTCATCGCTGACTTCGAGATCTGCGAGATGATGCTGCGGTACTTCATCCGGAGGGTGCACCCGCGGCGGTTCTCGAAGCCGCGCATGGTCATCTGCGTGCCTTCGGGGATCACCGGCGTCGAGAAGCGCGCCGTCCAGGAGGCAGCCGAGTATGCGGGCGCGCGGAAGGCCTACATCATCGAGGAGCCCATGGCCGCGGCCATCGGTGCCGGCCTCCCGGTCCACGAGCCCACCGGCAACATGGTCGTCGACATCGGTGGCGGCACGACCGAGGTGGCAGTGATATCGCTCGGCGGGATCGTGACGAGCCAGTCGATCCGCATCGGTGGCGACGAGCTCGACGAGGCGATCATCTCGTTCGTGAAGAAGGAGTACAGCCTCGCGCTCGGAGACCGGACGGCCGAGGAGATCAAGATGGCACTCGGCTCCGCGTGCGAGCTCGAGGAGGAGCTCCACGCGGAGATCCGCGGCCGCGACCTCGTGAGCGGCCTGCCGAAGACGATCGTCACGTCGACCAGGGACATCCGAAAGGCCATCGAGGAGCCGCTCGCTGCGATCATCGACGCCGTCAAGGTGACGCTCGACAAGACGCCTCCGGAGCTCTCCGCGGACATCATGACCCAGGGCATCGTCCTCACCGGCGGTGGGGCGCTTCTCCACGGGCTCGACGTGCGCCTCCAGGCCGAGACGAGCATGCCGATCGTCGTCGCCCCCGACCCACTCAACTGCGTGGCGCTCGGGAGCGGAATGTGCCTCGAGGAGTTCGAGGCGCTCAGCCAGGTCCTGGTCTCCTCGACCAGCCGCTGAGCAGGCGGGGCAGCGCCCGTGGCGTCGGCTGCGCGCCGGGGGAGCCAGCGCGTCACGCTGCTGATGCTCGTGCTTGCCTCGGTCACGGTCCTCACCCTCGATTACCACGGCGAGGTAAGCCGGGGGATATCCCATGTGCGCCGAGGAGTGCTCGACGCGCTCGCTCCGGTCCAGCGCGTGCTGGCCGCAGGTCTGCATCCGGTCGGCGACGTCGCCGCAGGTGCTTTCCACTACGGAGCGCTCGTCACGGAGAACGGGCGTCTTCGGGCGCAGCTAGGCGCTGTGCAAGCCCAGCTAGCGGAGAACCATTTCGCGGTGAGCAGGGCCGAGGGCATCCTGTCTCTCGAAGGCATCTCGTTCGTGCCGAACATCGCAACGACGCCGGCCCAG
>JAJYGM010000038.1 GCA_021785095.1 Actinomycetes bacterium | reverse complement strand
TCACCTCCTCCCCCACGCGGCGGCTCTCGTCGGTGAGCTGAGAGGCAACGTCGGCGTCGCCGTGCCTCCTCGCCTGACCGACCTCACGCGACAGCGCCTTCACACGTGCGCGTAGCGACTCGCGGCGTGCCAGCGCCACGCGGTGGTCCCGGTCGAGGGACGCGAGCACGTCGACGTCGCTCGGAGAGATTCCCCGCCTCGCGAGCGCAGCCTTGACGCGCTCGGGATCGTCTCGGACCAGGCGAATGTCGATCATTTGCCCGCCGACAGTAGCGTGGCCGCGTGATCCGGGCCGATGACGCCACGGGGCTCGACAGCAGCCTCGCGCCCGCCGTCGAGTGCAAGGACCTCGTCGTACGCTATGGCACGCGCCTCGCGGTGAACGGAATCTCGTTCCTCGCGCGGCGTCACGAGGTGCTGTGCATCGTCGGGCCGAACGGCGCCGGAAAGACCTCGACCGTCGAGTGCCTCGAGGGGTACCGGCGTCCGGCGTCGGGCACCGCCAGGGTCCTCGGCCTCGATCCGGTCGCCGACCATCGGGCGCTCGCCGCGCGTATCGGGATCATGCTCCAGCGCGGCGGCGTCTACCCCATGCTCGGCCCGGCGCGCGCGTTGCGCCTCTTCGCCTCCTACTATGCGGATCCCGAGGATCCCGACGCGCTGCTCGACCTCGTCGGGCTGCGGACCGTGGCACGGACTCCCTGGCGGCACCTCTCGGGAGGCGAGCAGGCCCGGGTCTCCCTCGCCCTCGCCCTCGTGGGCCGTCCGGAGGTGCTCCTCCTCGACGAGCCGACCGCCGGGGTCGACCCGGAGGGGCGCGTCGCCGTCCGCCAACTGATCGCGAGCCTGCGTGACCGCGGTGCGTGCGTCATCCTCACGACGCACGAGCTCGCCGAGGCAGAGCGCGTCGCGGACCGGATCCTCGTGCTCACCGCAGGGACGATCGCCGCCGAGGGCAGCCCTGCGTCGCTCACGAGCGGGCCAGACGTCGTGGGCGAGATGGTCTTCGGCGCTGCGCCCGGGCTCGACCTCGAAGAGCTCGCGAATGTCATCGGTGAAGACGCGGCCGTAGCCGAGGTCCAGCCGGGCCGCTACAAGGTGGAGGTGGCGCTCCGAGCCAACGACACGCCGGGTGGGGAGCCGGGAACGGGGGAACGGGCAGCTGCGACTGGCAGCGCTCTGGCCGCGATCGTCGCCTCCCGTCTCGCCGAACGCGGGATCGCGTTCAGCGACCTGCAGGTGGGACGATCCCTCGAGGAGGCGTACCTCGACGCCCTACGCTCCCACGGCGATCTCGAGGAGCCGGAAAGCGGGGACGACGAGGTCCGGAACGAGGCTGTTCGATGAGCGCGCTTCGGCCGTTGGTCGCACAGGTGGAGGCGGAGGCGTACATGACCCTCCGGCGCGGCGAGACGCTCCTGGTCACGGTCGGCATCCCCGTCGCGTTCCTCGCCTTCTTCTCGACGACTCACGTGGTGTCCACCGGCCCGGGACCCGCGGTCTCCTTCTTCGCACCGGGGATCCTCGCGCTCGCGGTCATGTCCACGGCGATGGTGTCCCTGGGCATCGCCACCGGCTTCGAGCGGGGGTACGGCGTGCTGAAGCGACTGGGCGCGACGCCGCTGGGCCGCCCTCGCCTCCTCGCCGCCAAGGTCGCCACCGTCTTCTTCGTAGAGGTGGCCCAAGCTGCGGTGCTCGTCCCCGTCGCGTACGCCCTCGGGTGGCAGCCGGGCGGCGGGCACCCGGGGCTCGCTGCCGCAGAAGCGCTGGCGGCGGCGTTGCTCGCGACCGTCGCCTTCGGCGGCATCGGACTCCTGCTCGCCGGGGTGCTGCGAGCTGAGGTGAACCTCGCTGCGGCCAATGGCCTCTACCTCGTGCTGCTGCTCCTCGGCGGGATGATCGTGCCGCTCGGCAAGCTGCCGGGAGCGGTCGCAGCGGTCGCGCGCGCGCTCCCCGCCGCAGCGCTCTCCGACGCCCTCCATGCGTCGCTCGGGCTGGGTCACGCCGTGTCGGCCGAGGCGTGGGTGACGCTCGGCGTGTGGGCGATCGGCGCGTCGGTGCTGGCCGCGCTCAGCTTCCGCTGGGAATGACGAACGCGCTCAGCCCGACGCGAGGAGCTTGCGCTCCCAAGAGGCGAATCTGCTGGACGAGAGGGGACCGAGGTGGACGCTCGCGATCGTGCCGTCGCCTTCGACGAACACCGCCTCGGGCAGGTGGTTGAAGTCGAAGAGTGTCTGGGTCACCGCGAAGCTCGTGTCCGCCGCGACGGGGAACGTCACGCCGCTCGAGTGGACGAAGGCAAGGGCGTTCGACGTCGGGTCGTTGGCGTCGACCCCGATCACGGCGACCTTCGCGAGCGGGCTGTGCTCCTCGTGTTGGCGCCGGTACGTCGCAGCCAATGCGGGGATCTCCCGTTGGCACGGAGAGCACCAGCTCGCGAAGAAGAGGAGGATCGCTGGCCGCCCCCCGCCCCCGCCGTCTGCCGGCACCCCGACCTTCGTCTTCGCCGCACCGAGCGCAGGCAGAGCGAAGTGCGGCGCCTGGGTTCCAGCCCCGACGGCGGCTGTCCCGCCGGCTCCGCTCGTCGAGTTGGCGCGCAGCGCGAAGAGCACCGCAGCCAGCACGGCAGCAAGCAGGACCCCGAGGAGCAAGAAGCTCAGGCGAGGTCGCCGGCGCGCCGGCACTTCCTCGACGTGGTCGCCCTCAGCAGACATCGAAAACAAGAGCCTACGACCGGGCGTCACCGACGCTCGCGCGCCCTGCCTGCGCTTGCCGGTCACCACTACCATCGTCGGGCGTGCGCTCGCCGGTCGCCGCTGCCACGGACCGGGCACGCCGGATTCGCTCACTAAGAT
>JAJYGM010000120.1 GCA_021785095.1 Actinomycetes bacterium | reverse complement strand
GTCGCCGATGATGAGCTCGCGCTGGCCGCGTCCGATCGGGGTCATCGAGTCGATGGCCTTGATGCCGGTCTGCAGCGGCTGGGAGACCGGCTGGCGCCCGACGATCCCGGGCGCCTGCACCTCCATTCGACGCGACGCCTGCGTCGCGACCGGACCCTTGCCGTCCAGTGGCTCGCCAAGCGCGTTGACGACACGGCCCAGCAGCGCGTCGCCGACCGGCACCGAGAGGATGCGGCCGGTCGCCTTCACGACCTGCTCCTCCTCGAGGGTGTCCACGCCGCCGAGGACCACGGCACCGATCGTGTCTTCGTCGAGGTTCAGCGCCAGGCCGAGCGTGCCGTCCTCGAACTCGAGCAGCTCGTTCACCGCGGCGCGCGCCAGCCCCGACACCCGGGCGATCCCGTCGCCCACCTCGACGATGCGCCCGATCTGCTCCGCCTCGACGAGCGGGACGTACTCTGCGACGTGGCGCCGGAGCGCCTCGGTGATCTCCTCGGCATTGATGGTCAGCTCGGCCATGGTCAGCTTCCTCAGCTCTCTTCGGTTCCTCGGGCCTCCCGGCTCGCGCCAGCCGGTCCTCCCTCTCTTTCGTCCTGCCCGCTCCGCCCGGTCGGCCCGCTCCGCCCGGCCTGCTCCTCGTGGACCGCCCGCCCGGAGCGGCCGAAGCCGAGGTCGGTCCACCCCTTGGCTGCGACGTGCTCGCGCAGCCTCTCCAGCCGACCACGTGCGGTCGCGTCCAGCTCAAGGTCGCCGATCTCGACGCTCACCCCGGCGAGCAGCGCGGGATCGACGGTCACCTGTAGCTCCACCGGGGCGCCCGCGAGCCGTGAGAGCCGCTCGGACAGGCTGCGGTGCTCCTCGGCATCGACCTCCTGCCCCGCGCGCACCCGGGCGACCCGCCACCCTCGGGCGTTGGCCACCTGCTCGACGAGCCAGTCCAGCGTCCCGACCACGTCGCGCGGCCTGCCGCCCACGACGGCGTAGTCGACCAGGCGCAGGGTGGCGGGTTGGACCTTGCCGGCGAGCAGGTCGTCGACGACCCTCCGGCGCAGCGAGCTCGGCAGGTCCCGGTCGCCGAGCGCGGCGCGAAGCTCGGGCGTCGTCCCGACGATGCGGGCGAAGCGGAAGAGCTCGTCTTCGACGGTCTCGAGCTCGGGGACCGACAGGTCCTCGAACACCGCGGCGGCGTAGCCGCCGACGCGCTCACGCGCCTCGCGGTGCCCGAGCGCCTCCTCCGCACCGCCCTCCTGCTCCACCACCTGGCGCAACCGGTTCGCCACCCAGCTGATCGCCGCCGGGACTTCCTGCGCGTGCACCGCCCCTGCCGAAAAGGCGCAGAGCCGCGCCGCCGGCGCACCCACCTTCGCGCTGAGCAGTTCCAAGACGACCGCCCTACGAGCGCGGCCCGGCACCGCGACGTCAGTCAGCGCCGCGTGCAGGTCGGCGCTCCTGCGCAGCAGCTGGTCGACGGCGCCGGCATCGCTCGCGAGCTCGGCGCGGGCGTCCGCCGGGGTCATGTCGACCACGGCGGCGGTATAGCCCTGGACGGCGGGGTTCACGGCTCGGTGTCGGCAGCAGCGGCGCTCGTGGCTGCGCTCGCAGCCGCGTCGGGGGTACCGGTCTCCCGGGCCAGCGCCTCGACCGCCTCCTGGATCAGGTCGCGATGGGCAGCCCGGTCCATCTCGCGCCCGATGATGCGCTCGACGACCTCGACCACGAGGTCGCCCAGCTGGCGCGCAGCGTCCTCGAGCGCACGTTGGCGGGCCAGGCGCACCTCTGCGTCGGCGCTGGTGACGAGCCGCTCGTACTCGCGCTGGCCGCGCTCGCGCGCCTCCTCTGCGAGCCGCTCGGCCGTCCGCTGGGCCTGCTCGACGATCTCGCGCGCCTGGGCGCGCGCGTGCTCGAGCGCGGCACGGCGATCGGCGTCTGCCAGCGCTGCGTCGGCCCTCGCCTGGTCCGCTGCGGCGAGCTCGCCGCGGATGGCGTCCTGGCGCTCGGAGAGCATCCGGTCGAGCGGCGGCAGGATGTACCTCCCGACGACGATCAGCACGACGACGAAGGCCACGATCTCTACGATGAACGTCCCGTTCGGGACGATGAAGACGCTCGAGAGCATTGCGGTCGGCGGCCTTCCCTACTTCTTGTAGAGCACGAAGATGAAGAGGACGGTGAATGCGAGGTTGATGAAGTACATCGCCTCCACCAGGCCGACGGTCAGGAACATGATCGTGAACAGCCGGCCCTGCGCCTCGGGCTGGCGCGCGACGCCGGCGATGGTCTGGCTGCCGGCCAAGCCGTCGCCGATGGCGGCGCCGATCGCGCCACCGCCGAGCGCGAGCCCGCCGCCGATCATGGCCCCGCCGAGCTGGAGGCCCTCTTGGGTCGGGGTTACTGGCATTGGTTCCTTTCTCCTTCTTGTGACAAAGCGAGAACTGCGTGGACAGGTGCGATCAGTGCTGGTCGGCGGTGGACATCGCCGTGTCGAAGTACAGGATCGTGAGCAGCGTGAAGATGAACGCCTGGATCGGGCCGATGAGGAAGACGTCGAACAGCTTCCACACGATGTCGAAGAGAAACGTGAGCACGTCGCCGATCGGGACCGGACCGAGCTTCCACGCTGCGAGCGCGGCGATGAGCGTGAGCATGAGCGCACCGGAGAAGAGGTTCCCGAAGAGCCGGAGGGCGAGCGTGACCGGCCGGGCGATCTCTTCGATCAAGTTGATAAAGAGGTTGGCCGGCATGAGGTACTTCGGGAACGGCTGCAGCAGGTAGTGGCGGACGTACCCGCGGATGCCGCGGGTACGGACCGACGCGATGTGCACGAGCACGATCACGAGGACGGCCAGCGCCGCCGG
>JAJYGM010000305.1 GCA_021785095.1 Actinomycetes bacterium | reverse complement strand
GGGTGCGAGAACGCGACGCTGCGCAACTTCGGCTTGACCGTCGGGCTGCGCGACACGCGCAAGATCGACGCGGTCTACAACCTCACCGCCGATGACGTGCGCGGCGAGGCCCGCTTCGAGGACTCCATCGGCATCTTCCCCGAGTTCATCGACGGGTACGGCGTGCTGGTGCTGCCCACGACCGGGCGCTACTTCCAGGTGCCGTACCGGTCGCTGGTGCCCAAGGGCGTGGGGAACCTGCTGGTGGCCGGCCGGTCGATCGGGGGCGACAAGATCAGTCACGCCGCGGTGCGCTCGATGATGTGCTGCACGGTCAGCGGGCAGGGCGCGGGCGTGGCCGCCGCGGTCTCCCTGCGCAACGACACGGGCGTTGACTCGGTCAGCATCGGCGGGGTGCGCGCCGAGCTCGCCCGGCAGGGCGTCCGGCTGGGCTGAGCGCTGGCGCCCGGAGGACACGTGACTGTGGACATCGTCGCCGTCCTGTCGTCGCTGGGGAGCCTCGCGCTCCTCGGCTGGATCGTCATCGCCGTCGTCCAGCTGCGGCTGCAGTACGTCCAGCGGCGCGAGGAGATCGTCCTGCGCCTGTACGAGCCGCTGCTGTCCGAGCCGCTCACACGCGCCTACTGGCGGGTGCAGACGTGGTCGTACGCGGACCATGCCTCGTTCACGGTGGGCGCCGACATCGAGGACTGGGTGGCGTTCGACCAGGTGGCGACCTTCTACGAGACGATGGGCGTGCTGCACCACCGCGGCGTGGCGAGCCTGTCGCTGCTCGACGAGCTGCTGAGCGAGTCGATCTTCGAGGCCTGGGACCGCTGCCGGCCGATCGTCATCGGCGAGCGGGAGCGGAGCCGGACGCCGCAGAAGTACGCGGCGTTCGAGCGGCTCGTCGGGCTGCTCGAGGGGCACCTTGCATCGCGCGGCGTCGCGCGCCCGGGGCCGAAGGCGAGCTGACACCCGCTCCGGGGCGTCCCGTGGCGGAGTCCGCCGAGGTGCCCGCGAGGAGCGCCGGCGCGCGCCGCGTGCGCCGCGTGCACCGCGTGCTTGAACCGCCCAGCGAGCGAGATGAGCCCTGGCGCGTTGCAGCGGCTCGGCGGGCGAGCGAGCCGACGCCCGGACGGGCCAGGCGCCTCGCCACGCGAGCGGCGCGAACCCCCGGCGCGTCCGCACACTCGCCCTGCGAGCGAGGAGAGGGGCGGGCGAGCGAGGAGAGGGGCGGGCGAGCGAGGAGAGGGGCGGGCGGAGGGCCTTCGCGACCCTTTGCCCGCCTCACACCTCCTGTGGACTAGGCGCCTGGCGCCGCTCCGGGTGCAATTGCGCCGTGTTCGATCGTCAACGCAATCACGTCGGCCGTGGGCACGTCGCGGGAGGCCACCCCGCGCTGCACGGCGAGCGCCGCGGCCGCGCCCATCGCCTGGCCCATCGCCATGCACGTGCACTGCGCCCGGATGCCCGCGAACGCGATTCGACTGGCCGACACGTTCCGTCCCGCCACCGTGATCCGCCGCGAACCCTTCGGGATCAACGCCCGGAAGGGGACAGTCGGGGTCGCCTCCGGCTCATCGATGAACGAGACTTCGCAGCCGATGGCCTGGCTGTGGAGGTCGATGTAGTTGAAGGCGTTGCAGACGGCGTCCTCGAACCGCGTGGCCTTGACGAAGTCGTCCTTGACCACCGTGTACTCGCCGACCGTGTGGTACGTCTCCCGGGCGAGCGCGAACGGGGCCATGTAGCGGAGCGACGCGCGCTCCGCGCCTGGGATCTGCTCGCGCACGAAGCGGAACATGCGCAGCATGCGCTCGCGACCCTCGATGTTCGCCCGGGTCTGGCCGTCGGCGTCGGAGGTATCGGCGTCGTAGACGTGCGTCGCGTTGTGGCCGCCGTGGCGCAGGTAGTACACGAAGGGCTCCATATTCGCGTAAGCCCAGTCGCCCTTGTCGAGCATGCCGTCGGCCATCGCCTCCTCGTAGATCGCCTGGACCTCGTCCCTCCAGACCTGCTCGTACTCGATCCCGCCGATCTGATACTGCAGTGTCCCGGGCTGGCGCACCCTCGAGCGAAGCGTCTTGAGGCCGAGGATCCGGACGAGATCCGAATCGCCCGATGCGTCGATCAGCTCGCGACAGCGCGTCACCCGCCGGATGCCGCGGCCCAGCGACACCACCTCCCACCAGTCGCCGTCGGCGAGAACCTCGCTCACGAACTCGTGGTAGTGGAGGACGACCCCCGCGTCCGCCGCCGTCGCCTCGGCCAGCGCCGCGTAGACCGGGACGTTGATGTACGAGTAGTAGCCGGGGGTCTCGACCGGCCGCCGACGTCGGTAGTCGGGAACGGGCAGTCCTTCGATCTCCTTGGATTTCGTGAACAGCTCCCACGGGATGCCCTGGACGACGGGACCGGTCCTCGTGAAGAAGTGGTTCGGCATCCAGACGCCGCCTGCGGTCATGGTCCCGCCGAGCATCGATCCGGCCTCGATGACCGATGTCTTGACGCCGGCACGCGCCGCCTGGATTGCTGCGATGTGCCCGGCCGTGCCTCCGCCCGCGACCAGCACGTCGACCTTCTCGGCGATCTGCTTCATGTCGTCGATTGTGGCAGCCGCCGACGGGCGTCGTGACCAACGGGCGTGTAGGGCCAACGCCCCTCGCCCCGCGCTCAAGGCGCTCAACGGCGGGACGACGTGGTCCGCCAACGACCGAGAGGATCACGCGCGCCGCGTGCACCGCGCGCACCGCGTGCTTGAACCGCCCAGCGGGCGAGATGAGCCCTGGCGCGTTGCAGCGGCTCGGCGGGCGAGCGAGCCGACGCCCGGACGGGCCAGGCGCCTCGCCACGCGAGCGGCGCGAACCCCCGGCGCGT
>JAJYGM010000138.1 GCA_021785095.1 Actinomycetes bacterium | reverse complement strand
CGTCCGAGTCGACGTAGCGCCAGCCGAGGCGGCGCGCGAACAGCTCGCCCACCGTCGTCTTGCCGGCGCCCATCATCCCGACGAGGAGCACGCGCCGCGGCGTCGTCATGCGCGCACGGGCGGCGACAGCGTCTCGCCGAGCGCGCCGAGGTAGCCGTCCCGGTTCCGGACCACCTCTGCGACCGAGTCCCCGCCGAACTTCCTCAGCGCCTCGTCCGCGAGCACGAGCGCCACCATCGTCTCGGCGACGACGCCCATCGCGGGCACCGAGGTGACGTCCGTGCGCTCCTTGAAGCTCATGGCCGGGCTGTTCGTGGCCACGTCCACCGTCTCGATGACAGGCCGGCCCAGCGTCGCCAGGGGCTTCATCGCCACACGGGCGACCAGGAGCCCGCCGATCGAGATGCCGCCCTCGATCCCGCCCGCGCGCGCCGTGTCGCGGACGTAGCCGCCCGAATCGGCAGCGGCGGCGTCGACGCGGATGGCGTCGTGCGCGGCGGACCCGCGGCGCGCGGCCACCTCCCACCCGTCGCCGATCTCCACGGCCTTCACCGCAGGGATGCTCACCAGGGCCTGCGCGAGGAGCCCGTCGAGCCGCCGGTCCCAGTGGACGTGGCTCCCGAGCCCGACGGGGACGCCGTAGGCGAGCACCTCGGCCACCCCGCCCAAGGAATCGCCCTCCTTCGCCGCGGCCCGGACCGCGGCCACCATCCGCTCCTCGGCGTCGGGGTCGGCCGTCCGCACGGGTGAGGCGTCGATCCGCTCCAGGTCCCCGGGCCGAGGCCGCATCTCGTCGCTGGCGCGTTCGGCGCCGATCTGGACGACGTGGCTCAGCACGTGCATCCCGAGCCGGGCGAGCAGCAGCTTGGCGAGCGCGCCGGCCGCCACCCGCGCCACCGTCTCGCGGGCGGACGCGCGCTCGAGCACGTCTCGCGCGTCGTCGAAGCCGTACTTCTGCATGCCCGCGAGGTCCGCGTGACCGGGCCGGGGCTGGGTCAGCACCTTCGAGGGCGTGCCGGGAGCGGGCGACATCTCCTCGGTCCACTTCCGCTCCCACTCGGAGTTCCCGATCTCGATCGCGACCGGCGACCCCAGGGTCCGCCCGTGGCGCACGCCGCCCAAGATGGTGAGCTCGTCCGCCTCGAAGCGCATCCTCGGCCCTCGGCCGAAGCCGAGACGGCGCCGGCGCAGCTCCGCGCCCACGTCGTCGGCCGTCACCCGAAGCCCGGCGGGCAGGCCCTCGACCACCACGACGAGCGCCTTTCCGTGCGACTCGCCGGCCGTCAGGTACCGCAGCATCCCCCCACGCTACCGAGCGCCGCGGGACCAGTCGGCGACCGGACCGGACCAATTGCCGGGGGGCGCCGGCGGCACGTACCCTGAGACGCGTGCTGCCTGGCCGGCATGGACCCTGGCCGGGCCACCGGAGGGGGGCGCTCCTCGCCCTCTCCGCGGCGATCGCCGCCGCGAGCTGGGCAACGGGCAGCGCCTGCGGCACCACGAAAGCGTCGAGCGCGGAGCCCGGCGGCGCGAGCTGTCCCTGGGCGAGCCCCTCTGCGCTGGAACGGAGCTCGCCGGCGTCGCTCGCCCGTGAGGTCGTCTCGAAGATGACCCTCGAAGAGAAGCTGCACTTCGTCGTCCTGTACACCCGCCGAGGTCTCGTCGAGAACAGCAACCTGGGCATCGGCCGTCTGTGCATACCCCCGCTCACCCTCCAAGACGGACCGGCGGGCCTCGCCTACGGCTCGTCGCACGTCACCCAGCTGCCGGCACCGCTCGCCCTGGCGGCGACCTTCGACACGAGCCTGGCGAGGAGCTACGGCGCCGTGATGGGATCAGAGGCCCGCACGAAGGGCATCGATGTCCTCCAGGGTCCCGAGCTCAACCTCGCCCGCGTGCCGACGAGCGGGAGGCTCTTCGAGTCGTTCGGCGAGGACCCGACGCTGACGGGCGACATGGCGGTGTCGGTCACCGAGGGCATCCAGTCCAAGGGCGTCATGGCGCAGCTCAAGCACTTCCCCGTCTACACCCAGGAGACGGCTCGTGCCTTCCTCGACCTGCGGGTGGGGAACCGGGCACTCGAGGAGGTCTACCTCAAGCCGTTCGAGATGGCCGTCGCTCAGGCGCACCCGGCATCGATCATGTGCGAGTACGGGTCCGTGAACGGCGTGAACGCCTGCCAGAGCCGCGCGCTCTACGACGAGCTCGAGAGCTGGGGGTTCCGGGGCTTCGTCCGCTCCGACCTCGGCGCGGTGAGGAACCCGGTCGCCGCGTTCGAAGCCGGCCTCGCCCTCGTCAAACCGGGCTCGTACGCGGACCTCCGAAAGGCCGGCTCGGGGGGCGTTCTGCCCGTCTCGGTCGTCGACGCCTCCGTGGAGAAGGTCCTCGCGCCGATGTTCTCCTTCGGTCTCATCGACCACCAGCGCGCCCTCGAGCCAGGTGCGGTCGCGGACACGCCCGCCCACGCGGCCGTCGCACTTCGTACGGCCGATCGCGCCATCGTGCTCCTCGACAACAGCGCCGGCATCCTCCCGCTCGGCACGGGCAGCTCGGCCCGCCGGCCGGCTTCGATCGCCGTCGTCGGACCGGGCGCCGGCGCCGGCGCCATGACCGCCGGGTACGGAAGCTCCTACGTGCGGCCGGAGCGGCACCCGTCCCCGATCTCCCCGCTCTCGGCGATCCGGTCGGCCGCGCCCGGCGGCACCGTCGTCCGGTCGGCGGACACGGTCCCCGTTCCCACCGTGCCGCTACCGGCGAGCGTCTTCGTGAAGGGAAACCCGCTCCCGCCCGGGCCGCCGCCCTTCGACGAGCTCGGCGAGCACGAGCGCTTGGACTTCGACCCCAAGGGTGTCCCCTCCAG
>JAJYGM010000302.1 GCA_021785095.1 Actinomycetes bacterium | reverse complement strand
GGGGCGGGTCGCGGGGCGGGTCGCGGGGCGGGTCGCGGGGCGGGTCGCGTCAAAGTGTACCGACTCGGCGGACCGACCCCTCGGACCGCTCGAGGGCGTCCGGCGGCACGAGGCCGGGGGCGAGGTCCTGCAGGGGAGCGAGGACGAACCGGCGCTCCCACATCCTGGGATGGGGAACCTGCAGGTCGGGCTCGTCCACGACCACGCCGTCGACCAGCAGCACGTCGGCGTCGAGCGTGCGCGGGCCGAAGCGCACCGTGCGGACCCGGTGCGCCGCCGCCTCGAGAGCGCGGCACCGCTCGAGCAGCTCACGAGCGTCGGCGCGCGTCCCCAGCTCGACCACCGCGTTCAAGTACCTTGGCTGGCCGTCGGGCCCGCCCACGGGCTCGGTCCGGTAGAGGGGAGAGACCGCCACCACGTCCCCGTGCTCGCGGAGAGCGGCCACTGCCCGGGCGATCTGCGTCCGGGGCGTCCCTAGGTTGGAGCCGAGCCCGATGAAGGCACGCCGCAGGGCGCCAGAGGGTTCAGACCCGGCGCTCATCGACGACCCGTACGCCGACCGAGCCCACGTCGGCGTCGACGGGGGGCCGCACCTTGCGCACGACAACCTCCACGCGCGTGACACGAGGGTGGTCGTCGAGCACCTGCCGAGCGATCGTGGCGGCGAGCGCTTCGAGGAGCGCGAACGATGTCCGCGACACCACGCCCGCAGCGCTCGACGCGACCGCTCCGTAGTCCACCGTGTCGCCGAGCGCGTCCGATCCGGCGGCAGCGGCCGCGTCGAACGACGCATCGATGTCCACGCTGAAGGGCTGGGCGCGCAGACGCTCGTGCGGCAAAGCTCCGTGCACGCCGAGCGCCCGTAGGTCGCGGATCTCGATGCGCCCTGTCATGCCGGGTCAGACGGGCTGCCTGGGCGGCAGGGTCGCGGCGACGACGACGAGCTCGCGGCCGCCAGAGCCCATCTGGTGGCCGACGAGGCGCTCGACAAGCGCGACCGCTTGGGGCACCGAAGGGACTCTGCCCGTCCACACGAGGAACCCGGCGGCGACGCCCATCATCTGGTCGCCGAGCTCCTCTCGGTGGACGAGGACGCGCTCGCCCCCTTGCAGCGCTGCGTCGAGCGCATGGTAGAAGTCCGTGAGCGTCGGACGCGGGTCGCCGCCGGGCACCAGTGGGAAGTGGGCGTGCGCGATCTCCTTGTCGTCGTAGGCGTGGAGATTGTGCGGCGAGGGGAGCAAGGAGACGATACGCGTGAACCCCTGGGCGCGCAGCCAGACCAGCTCCTCGTTGCGGCGAACCCTGCGGTGGTTCGGAGCGAAGCCGCCGGGACGCTCGCTCAGCGCGAAGTGGTCACGGATGACCCAGGTGAAGTTCCGCGGCGGCATCCCTGCCGACCACCTTCCTCTCATCGGCGCGCCTCGCCGGGAACGCCCCCGCTCCCGCCGGCGCCGGCCGGACTGCTCATTGCGCCGCTGTGCGGCGCCATGAGCGCCGCCGCGCGCACCGTGTCGGCCACGTCGTGGACACGCACCATCCCCACCCCCGTCGCCATGGCCCACACGGCCAGGGCAATGGACGCCTCGAGCCGCTCTTCGGCCCCGAGGGGACGATCGAGCGAGGGCGCGCCGTAGCGCCCGAGGAACCCCTTGCGGCTGGTGCCCACCAGGACCCCGGTGCCAACTGACTCCGCCGCCGCCACCAGCTCAGGGAGGGCGGCGAGCAGCGCGACATTCTGCGCTGCGGTCTTGGCGAAGCCGATGCCCGGGTCCACCCACACCTCGGAAGCGCCCGCGTCGCGCGCGCGCGCCGCAGCGTCGAGCACGTGCGTGCGCACCTCACCGACCACGTCCTCGTAGTCGGTGAGCGACTGCATCGTGCGCGGAACGCCCCTGGAGTGCATCGACACCCAGCCTGCGCCCAACTCAGCGGCGAGCGACCACAGCTCGCCGCGCACGTCGTTCACGAGCGTCGCCCCGGCGGCGACGGCGGCCCGTGCCACAGCCGGCTTGACCGTGTCGATCGAGACACGAACCGCGCCCGCCAGTCCCTCGACCACAGGGAGCACGCGGCGGAGCTCCTCGGACTCTTCGACAGGGGACGCGCCAGGACGCGAGGACTCCCCTCCGACGTCGATCACGTCGGCTCCCTCGGCCACCATCTGCTCGCCGCGGGCGACGGCGGCTTCGGGAACGAGGAAGCGGCCCCCGTCGGAGAAGGAATCGGGCGTGACGTTCAGGATCCCCATCACCAAGGGCCTGGCCGCCATAGTCGTCATACCGCCGTAGCGTACGCGCGCCGGTGTCGACTGGGTCGGGCCGACGACGGAGGAGCGGGCTCGAGTTCGTGGGCGGGGGCGATGACGCGGCCGGGGCTCGAGGGCGTGGCCGGCCGGGGGAAGGCCGCAACTGGCTCCCGCCGGCCGCTGGCAGCCCGTCAGCGACCCCGGCTGACGAACTGCATCGCCTCGGCGCGCGTCGCGGGATCCCTGCGGAAGAGCCCGCGCACCGAGGAGGTGACCGTGCGCGTCCCGGGCTTCTTCACGCCGCGCATCGACATGCAGAGGTGCTCGGCCTCGACCACGACGAGGACCCCGCGTGGCTGGAGGGCCTCCTCGATCGACTCGGCGATCTGGGTGGTCATGCGCTCTTGGACCTGGAGCCGGCGAGCGTAGCCGTCGACGAGGCGCGCGAGCTTGGACAGCCCCGTGATCCGGCCGTCCTCGGCCGGGATGTAGGCGACGTGCGCGTGCCCGATGAAGGGCACGAGGTGGTGCTCGCAGAACGACGCGAACGGGATGTCGCGCACCATCACCATCTCGTCGTGCTCCGCTGCGAACGTCACGGTCAGGTGGCGACCC
>JAJYGM010000112.1 GCA_021785095.1 Actinomycetes bacterium | reverse complement strand
CAGCTCGTCGCCATCAGGGGCCATCGGGTGACAGTGCTGTGGCAGCAGTAGCACGCATCGACCGGTTCGTGCCTCGACCGGAGACGTCTGCGCTGTTCGACTGTCCCATTCCGAGCCGGGATGAGGCAAGAGGAGGGCGCCGGACGCCGACTCTGGCGCCTGGGCTCGGCGGCCACGCAACGAGGTGCGCTGATGTTCGGAGCGGCTCACGATCGAGCGCCGCACCGGCGACCGTCAAGTTGTATTGATGGAAAATGGATCCGGTCATCCTGGTGAGCGCCCGCACGCACGGGGTGGCCGACGACGACATGCTGCACACGTACCGCCACCCCATCCGGGTCTTCGAGTTCGACGACCTGACCATGCTGATCGGACCTGAAGCTGCCGGCCGCCTTCTCGAGGTCGGCACCGCTACCGCGGAGGGCATCGAGTTCATCGTCCACGCCATGCCGGTCCACCAGAAGTCCCTGAGGTGATCTGATGCCACGCTCGATACAAGAGATCCTCGACCATGCCGACGAGATTGCCAAGCGCTTCGAGGACTACGAACCCTCACCCGACGACGAGGTCGCGGTGGCTGAACACGTGCTGCGGAGAGCGGCCTTGGCTCGCGCTCGCAGCGAGCGTCAGATGAGCGACGCGGTAGATGCTGCTCGGCGAGCCGGCATCTCCTGGAAGCGCATCGGGGCCGAACTGGGAATCACGGCGCAAGCAGCCCAGCAGCGCTACGGGCCAGTCACGAGGACGGCGTAGAAACGTCCCGCGTCGCTCCGCGTGTGGAAGCGACGCGCCGGGCAGTACAGGTCGACGGCCCGGGGCGCGCCTGATCACCACCGAGCATGGTGGTGGAGCCGCCCACCAGCACATGCCAGCGTGCACGGGGTCGGCCCCGGTCTGCGGCAGCATCGAGGCGGCGTAGCACACTGCTACGGTGTAGCATTGTGCGACAAGGAGGTGGTCATGGTGAAGGCTGCAACGGATCGCCCGACCCGTGTGGCGGCGGACCTGATGGACGCTGCCGCGGTCGAAGGTGCGCGGCAGTCCCGATCGGCCAAGCAGCAACTCGACCACTGGGCTCGCGTCGGCCGCGCCGTGTCCGCACAGACCTCTGCGGCCCGTCGCCGGGTCGAGGCAGCGCTCGCCGGTGAGCTCGACGAGCGGAACCTGACTGCTGAGGAGCAGGTGGTGTTCAACGCGGAGCTGGACACGTCCATCTCGGAGGCGGCCCGGACCATCCGCTTCGGCGAGGTCCTCGCCGCCCGCGGTGTGACCACGGTGGCGCTGGACGAGCACGGTCGACTGATGCGCTACCACCCGGACGGCACCACCAGCCCCCTCGGGTAGCGGACCTGGTGCGCCTCGACCTGGTGGTCGGCCCGAACGGCGCCGGCAAGACGACCTTCGTCGAGCTCGTCCTCGCCCCGCTCCGCCCCGGTGTCACCTTCGTCAACGCCGACGTGATCGCCGCGGCCCGTTGGCCCGACGACCCGAATGGGCACGCCTACGACGCCGCCGCCGTCGCTGCCGCCACCCGGCAAGCGCTGATCGGCGCCCGGGTGCCGTTCATCGCCGAGACAGTGTTCTCACATCCGTCCAAGCTCGACCTCGTCTCCGATGCCCAGGCGGCCGGCTACGTCGTCGCGCTGCACGTGCTCCTCGTGCCCGAGCGCATGTCGGTGCAGCGGGTCGCGCACCGTGTCCTCGCTGGCGGTCACGACGTCCCGGAGGAGAAGATCCGCGGCCGCTACGCCCGACTGTGGCCGCTGGTCGCCGACGCGATCACCCGTGCGGACTTCGCCCACATCTTCGACAACTCCCACATCGACGGGCCGGACGAGGTCGCGATGTTCGCCGGCGGCGTTCCGCTCGGCCCGTGCTGCTGGCCGGACTGGGCGCCAGCCTCACTCACCGACCGCTGGCCGCGTCGGCCAACGGGCGAGGCGGTCTCGCCGTCCCCATAGTGGAGTGCTGGTGCTTCTACTTGCCGCCAGGCCCCGTACCGGCATCGGGCGACGGCGTCCGTCGTGAGGTCACGCCTGGCGATGCAGGAGCTCGCACGGCGACGACAGGGCAGCGTGCGTCGTGTTCGTTCTGCCTGCAGGGGCACGCCGATGGAGAGGCAGGGGTTGCCGGTCCAGGCGGGCGCGCCTCCGCCACGCCTCCTCGTAAGGTCTGCCCATGGGCCGGGTCGAGTGCTGCGGTGGATGCGGTGGCGAGGTCGTGCCCTGCGACGGTCCCCGGCACGCCTACATGCCGGCCCACCCTGGATGCTGGGCCACCATGTGCGCGCTCGAGGATGACCGGCACGCGCTCATGGGTACCGGCGCCGTCACCCTCGTGATGGACCTGGTCGACGCGTATGCGGCCCAGCACCCGGCGAACCCGGACCGGCGCAACCGGCAATCGGTAGCCATCCACCTGATGAGCCTGTGCGCCGGCATCGAACACGGACTGGACGGCGCCGGGCGTCGGAGCCGCATCGGTGGGTGGGCGCACCGCGACTATCCGCTGCTCCAACCGTGGCCGTCGGGCTACGCGGTCACCGTCGCTGATGTGGTGGCCTCGCCCGTCGAGCGGAGGCCGGAGGTCATCGGGCGTATGGCGACGGCCACGTGGGTCGCGTGGTCGGCGCACCACGACACCGTGCGGTCGTGGCTGGCCTCGTCGTGGCGGTGACGGCGACTCGCGCCGCCGGTGCCGGGGTCAGACGCTGATCCCGGCGCTCATCCGCTCGGTCGCCTCGATGTACTCCTCGACCATGGACTGGACGACGTCCCGTGCCCGGCGCACCTGGGTGGCCCGCCCGATCACCTGACCGCACGGATTGAAGTTGACGTCGCGGGCTGCCTCCGGGTAGCGGTGGCCA
>JAJYGM010000502.1 GCA_021785095.1 Actinomycetes bacterium | reverse complement strand
CGGAAGAAAGCCCCGTACCCGAGCTCCTCGGCCACCTGTGCGACGCCGAGCAGCTGGTCGTACGTCGCGCCCTGCTGCGGTTCGGTGAAGATGCGCAGTTCCATGCACTCCGTCTAGCGCGCTGGCACCACCGTTCGTGCCGGACAGCACCTGTTCGGGCACCCTGACGTTCGCATAGGCGACGAGGCCGAGCGCGACGACGCCGCCGGCGAGCAGCAGCGGGCGGACGCCGACGGCGTCGGCAACGGGTCCGCCGATGAGGTTTCCGAGCGCGACCGTTCCCCCGAAGCCCATGATCCACAACGCCATCACGCGGCCGCGCACCTCGTCGGAGAGGCGCTCCTGCATCGCCGTCGACAGCGCCGTCAACATCGCGAAGTAGAACAAGCCCACGAAGGCGACCGCCGGGAACGCGACCGCGGCAGTCCTGACGAGCGCGAAGGCGAACATCGCGGCGGCAAAGCCGAGCATGCCGACGCGCACGATCCGGTCTTTCCGGACCGTCGCGAGGACGGTCCCGATCGAGAGCGCTCCCGCGAGGGCACCGAGCCCGAAACAAGCGTAGAGGACTCCGTAGCCGGCGGACCTGGGGCTCATGGCGAAGTCCCGTGCCGCCACGACCGGCATGAGCCCGATGAAGGGGAGGCAGAAGAGCGAGAACACCGCGACCGTGACAAGCGACCGGGTGACCACCCGATCCGCCCGTGCTGCAGCGAACCCGGCGGTGAGCTGCCGAAGGCCTCGGCCCGCGGCGGACGGTGCGACGTCGGGCAGGCGGACCGATGCAAGGGCTGCGATGACGAACAGGTACGTGAGGGCGTTGCCGGCAAAGACCCACGACGGTCCGACGAGGTGGTACGCGATGCCTCCGATGGCAGGGCCGACGACCCGCGACGCGTTCATCTGCGCGCTGTTGAGCGAGATGGCCCCGGGGAGGTTCTCCCGACCGACGAGCGCGGGCAGGACAGCGGAGTACGCAGGCGCATATGCGGCGCCGCCGATGCCGATGGCCGCCACGAAGGCGACGATGAGGAGCTTCGACGGGTGCGGGCTGAGACACACGAGCGCGAGCGCGGCCGAGAAGACCATCTGCTCGACCGACACGGCGATCAACAACCTGCGCCGGTCCATCCGGTCCGCCACTGCGCCGCCGAGGACGGACAGGAGCAGCTGCGGGCCCATGCCTGCGAACACGACGACGCCGACGAACGTGCTCGAGTGGCTGATCCCGTACGCGTAGGCGGCAAGGATGACGCTCTGCATCCACGAGCCGATGTTCGAAGCGAACGCTCCGAAGAAGACGACCCGGAACGTCCGCTGCGCTAGCGCCGCCCGCGCCGTGCCGACGCGGAAGGGCAGGTCACCGTCGACGAGGGAGTCCTCGATCTCCTCGAGCGAGACCGCCTTCGGCTCCGAGCCGAGCGCCTCGCTCACTCCGGGGGGTGAAGGCGCGCGAGCCTCGTGTCACTCCGGGCAAGCACTGCGCGCCCGCGAAGCGCTGGCGCGATGCTGTCGAGGGAGCTCACGGGAAGACCTTACACGTGTTGACGAATCGGGCGGCGTGAGAGAGCGCGCGGACGGGAATCCTCTTCATGTGAGCCAGCGCGCCGGCGCGGTCGGGCGCGGTCCCGAGCCGGACGATCCGATACTGACTAGCCTCACCGGCGCGGAGCACGCCGGCGCAAGAGACGGCGCAGGAACGGACGAGGAGGCCGGCATCGGCATCGAGGGCGTCGAGGTAGCCCGGGCGCGCCGGCCTGCGGACTTGCTGCTCGCGATCGTCGCTCTCGCAGTCATCGCTGTGCTGCTGCTCGGCGCTCACTCGTTCCCGGCCCTTGTGGCGCACATGACCACGTCGGTGGCCCGCGGCGTCCGCCACCTCCCCCGTGTCCTCGTCTTCGCGCTCGCCGTCGTTGCTGCTCTCTCGGTCCTCGCACTGCTGGCGGCGCTCGGGGTCACCTTGGGACGCCGGCGTCGCGGTGACGGGCTGAACGCGATCGTGGCCGGTGCCGCCGCCGTGCTGCTCGGGATCGGGCTCGTAGCGGGCTGGCACGCGTTTCGCGGCGGGATCTCGTTCGCGATGCTGCACGAGACCGACGGCTCGACGTTCGTGCGCGATGCCGTGATCGTGGCCATCGTCACCGGGTCGGACACGGCCCGGTATCACGACTGGGGCCGATATTGCACCCTCGCCATCACCGGGTTGCTCGTGACCGGCCTCGCGCTCGACGAAATCACGCTCTTCGGCGTGGCCGTCGCAGCCCTTGGTGGGTACGCCCTCGGCCTCGTCACACGGTGGGCGCTTCGCACGACGGTTCGCCGCCCGAGCGTGGAGTCGCTCGTGCGCGGCCTGCGGCGCGCGGGCATCGACGTGCACGACCTCGAGCGACCGGATGAGGACAGCCGCGAGCTCCGCGGCGTCCTCGCCGACGGAACACCCGTCGTCCTCAAGTCGGCAGGTCGCGAGATGCACGGCGCCGGCCTGCTCCACCGTCTCTGGGCGATCGTCCGGCTACGGAGCGCCGCCACCGGGCGCCAGCCGATCTCGCTTCGCGCCGCACTCGAGACAGAGGCGCTCGCGAGCCTCATGGTCTCGAACACCGACGTCACCGCGCCGCGGGTCCTGCTCCTCGCCCACTTCGAACCGGACACCCTCGTCCTCGCCCGCGAGCGGCTGCTCGGGCCGGCGCTCGACGAGACGGCCTCGGACGAGGCGGCCGAGGCGCTCTTCCGGTCGTTGCGCGTGCTGCACGAGATCGGCATCGCACACCGAGACCTGCGACCGGATCAGCTCGTGTGCGGCCCGGACGGTGTCGGGCTCCGGTCACTCGAGCACGCGGTGGTCGGCGCCGGCGACCTCGTGCGGC
>JAJYGM010000166.1 GCA_021785095.1 Actinomycetes bacterium | reverse complement strand
GCGTACCGCGCGGCGAGGATCTTGCCCTCGATCCCGCGGTGCCCGAAGCCACCCGGAACGAGCACGCCGGCGACGCCGCGGAGGACGTCCTCGGTGGTATCGGGCGTCAGCGCCTCCGAGTCCACCCAGCGGACGCGGATCGCGCGATCGTGCGTCCACCCGGCATGGCGGAGGGCCTCGGTCACGGAGAGGTACGCGTCGGGCAGCTCGATGTACTTCCCGACGAGCGCGATCTCGAGCTCGGGCTTCGGCCGCTTGATCCGCTCGACGAGCGCCGTCCAGGCGGCGAGGTCGGCCTCGTGCGACCGATCCGCCAGCCCCAGCTCGCCCACGACCAGGTCGCCGAGGCCGGCCTGCTCGAACATGAGCGGGACCTCGTAGATCGTGTCGGCGGTGGTGGCCGGGATGACGGCGGCGGCGGGCACGTCGCAGAACAGCGCGATCTTGTCCCGCAGCTCGTCGGGAACCTCGGAGTCCGAGCGCAGGACGATGACGTCGGGCTGGATCCCGATGCCGCGCAGCTCCTTCACCGAGTGCTGCGTCGGCTTCGTCTTCAGCTCGCCGGTCGCCGCGAGCGCCGGGAGCAGCGTGACGTGGACGTACAGCACGTTCGTGCGTCCCACGTCGTTGCGCATCTGTCGGATCGCCTCGAGGAAGGGCAGCGATTCGATGTCGCCGACCGTCCCGCCGACCTCGACGATCACGACGTCCGCGCGCCCGTCGCGCGCGACCCGCTGGATGCGCTCCTTGATCTCGTTCGTGATGTGCGGGATGACCTGGACGGTGCCGCCGAGGTAGTCGCCGCGGCGCTCCTTCGCGATCACCGCCTGGTAGATGCGGCCGGTCGTGACGTTGCTGAGCTGGCTCAGGTTCTCGTCGATGAACCGCTCGTAGTGCCCCAGGTCGAGGTCCGTCTCGGCGCCGTCGTCGGTGACGAACACCTCGCCGTGCTGGTACGGCGACATGGTCCCCGGGTCGACGTTGATGTAGGGGTCGAGCTTGAGGATCGAGACCGTCAGGCCGCGGCTCTTGAGCAGGCGGCCGATGCTGGCGGCGGTGATGCCTTTGCCCAACGAGGAGGTCACGCCTCCGGTCACAAAGACATACTTCGCCATGGTCGAACGATCCTCCGGGGTTTTTCCAATGCTACCGGAGGTGCCTCGGAGCCGCAAGCGCGGGGGTGCGCGCGACCCGTCCCTCGCCCCACGCCTCCGGCCCGCAGATGTACGGCCGCGGCTCGGCGGCGACACGCAGCAGTGCCAGCTCCGAGCTCGTCCGCGGCACGTCGCCGGTCGTGAGCGCGTCGCGCAGGGCACGCCCGACGTCGGCGAAGTCGGCCCACTCGAGGTACGCCCAGCCCTCCGCGCGACACACGTCCGCGAGGCGGTCCTTGCCGAAGACGAGGTCTGCATACCGGGCCGCCCAGCGATCGCTCTCGCCGTCGCCGACGAACGCGACGAACCTGCCCGCCGCGCGATGCGCGAGCACCCGCTCGCGCTTGCACGTCCCGCACACGAAGCAGGACGGGTGGCCGTACGGGAAGTCGAGCCGGAAGGGTCGGGCGGAGAAGTCGAGCCGGGACGTCGCCACCGGCACGTCGCCCACTCCCAGCCGGTCCAGGTACGGCTCGACGTAGAAGCCCAGGCCGTCGCTCACGACCTCGACGGCGGCCCCGAACCCGAGCAGCTCGCGCGCGAACCCCGCGAAGGTCGGGTCCGCCGGCTGGGAGCGGGCGGTGGCATCGAGCCTGGCGCGGTCCTGCTCCAGGATGGTCGCGTCCCAGGCAAGCAGCGTCCGCGATCCCACGTGCCCGGCGGCGTACGCGTCGTCGCGCGACCGCCAGTCCGGATCGGTGGCGTGCGCGGCCAGGAGCGTGTCCGTGACGTCCGTGCGCGAGATCGTCCCGTCGAAGTCGACGAGAACGCTCAGCGGGACGCCGTTCGGCGGCGGAGGCGGCGCCTTCCCGGCGCGGGCCACGGTCGCGGTGTCAGGCGGGTTCCTGCTCCAGCTCGAGCGCCTCGTCGTCCGCTTCCTCGGTGAGCTTCAGCCAGATGAACAGGCCGGCGAGCACGAGAAGCGGGATCACGATGAGCGCGGCGAGCGTGACGCCGAGCGCCACGGCGACGATCTTGAGGGCCTTCATGCGTTCTCCTTCCTTCCACGTGAGTCTGCCACGGCGTTCGTTCGTCGGCTCGCCCGCGGCCCATCCAGGCCCGCGCGGGGCTTTCCGGGGCCGCGGCGCCGGGCCCTGAGGGGCCCCCTCGGCGTTCTGCGCGGGCGCCCGGCATTGTCGCCCGCCCCGGCGTTCCGGGCCCGCACCTTCGCCTCGGACCCGGCCGTCTCGGCTCCCGGCCGACTCGCTCCCCGGGCGTCCCGGTTACCGTTTCTGTGCGGAAGCCGCCGGCGCGGGCGCGGGAGGCACCCGTCCGGCGGGCGCAGCGGCAATCAGTCCCTCGACCTCGTCGCGCATGAACTCGACGAGCAGGTGCTTGTGCCCCGCCTGCGTGGTCATCAGGAGCCGCAGGACGTAGGCACCCTCCTGCTCGAACAGGAACACGTCCTTGGGGTGCTGCTGGTCGATGAAGTGGCCGAGCACGCGCAGCGACGATTCGTAGCGGCCAGGCGCCTCGTGCCCGTCGGCCGGCGTGGGCTTCGCGCGCCGCTGCATGCCCTCCTCCATGAAGCGCGCGATGTCATCGTCGACGAAGGTCAGCGTTTCCTTGTGCTGCTGCCCGAACGCCTCCGACCAGCTCGAGCCGGCCTGGTCCATCGCGAGCCCCTGGACGATGAAGCCGTCCGGGACCTCGGTGATCGAGACCTCGCGCATCCCGCGCTGGTCGAGCACCGACCCGATGGAGCGGAGCACCTCC
>JAJYGM010000444.1 GCA_021785095.1 Actinomycetes bacterium | reverse complement strand
CCGAGCCCGAAGCCGTCGACGCCGCAGTTGTTGGACACGACCACGAGGTTCGTCGCGCCGTGCTCCACCACCGCGTCGATGAGGTCCACCGGGACGCCGCAAAGCCCGAACCCGCCCACGGCCAGCGACGCCCCGTCGAAGATGTCCGCGACCGCCGCAGACGGGCTTTCGACGACCTTGCTCAACGCCACGGAACCTCCTCCTCCCGGCTCGCGCCCTCGGAGCGCGTGCCCTCGGAGCGCGTGCCCTCCGGTCCGACGGGACGCGCCACGGCGGCAGTTGCCACGGGGGCACTCGCCGCGAACTGCGACGCCAGGACGGTCAGCGTCCCACCCCGGCAGGTGCGCGCCGCTCGGCGATCGCTCTCACGCCTTCTGCGAAGTCTGCGGTCTGCGCGAGCTCCAACGGCGCGGCAGCCTCCGCCTGCGTCGCGTCCCAGACGTCGGGGGCGAGCATGGCCCGCATCGTCCGCCGCATGGCCTGCACTGCGAGCGCGCTCCAGGCGGCACGTCGAGCGCCGTGCGGACGGGGAGCCCCGCGCCCGCGTGTGGCACCGCCGCTCCAACGGGTCGGCTCCGCGTTCACGGACCGACACGCTACTGCCGTGTGCGACGATCGCGGGGTGAGCGATCCGGCCCGCACCGCCACGAAGGGAGCCGGCGAGCCTTCCGCCGTCGACCGGGAGTCCGACGCGGGATGCGTGTGCATCCCCGCCGTGCGGGAGACTTCGTGAGCGGGGCTCTCGACCGCGCAGGGGCACTCGACCGCGCCAGGGCCCTCGACGCAGAGGACCCGCTCCGCGAGCTACGGACCAGGTTCACGATGCCGCACGGCACGATCTACCTGAACAGCAATTCCCTGGGTCCCCCTCCGGCGGAGGTGACGGCTCGGGTGCGTGAGACGATCGAGAACGAGTGGGGCACGTCGCTCTCCGCCGGCTGGACGGCCCGCGGGTGGCTCGACGCGCCCGAGCGCCTGGGCGACCGCATCGCGCCGATGATCGGGGCGATGCCAGGCGAGGTGCTCGTGGCCGACACGACGTCCGTCGCACTGGCCAAGCTCCTGGGCGCTGCGCTCGCTTCCCGCCCCGAGCGGCGCATCGTCGTATCGAGCACCGACAACTTCCCGAGCGACCTCTACGCAGCGGCGCACGCCGTCAACCGTGTCGGTGCCGGTCTGCGGGTCGTCGACCGATCCGACCTCCCGTCGGCGCTCGACGAGGACGTCGCGGTGTGCTGCCTCTCCCAGGTCGACTTCCGCACCGGTGCGCTCCTCGACCTGCCGGGACTCACGAGCGCCGCGCACGCCGCGGGTGCCCTCGTCCTCTGGGACCTTTGCCACTCGGTCGGCGTGGTCCCCGTGGAGTGCCAGACGAACCGTGTCGATCTCGCCGTGGGGTGCACGTACAAGTACGTGAGCGCAGGACCCGGCGCACCGAGCTTCCTGTACGTGCGGCACGATCTCCAGGAGACCCTGGAGAACCCGATCCCCGGATGGCTCGGCCACCAAGACCCGTTCCGGTTCGACCTCGAGTGGGAGGCTGCGCGCGGCATCCGCAAGTTCCTCACGTCGACGCCGCCGGTCCTGGGGCTGAGTGCGCTCGAGTCCGCCCTCGACGTCTTCACAGGTGTCGCGATCGAAGACGTCCGGACGAAGTCGATGGCGCTCGGGTCGCTCTTCGTGGACATCCTCGGCGCTGCGGACGTGCCGGGCCTCGAGCTCGCGTCGCCGGCCTCGGCGCACGAACGGGGGGCGCAGGTGTCGTTGCGCCATCCCCGGGCATCGGAGCTCCTGCAGTCCGCGGCTCGTCGCGGGGTGGTGGGCGACCTCCGGCCTCCGGCCCTCTGCCGCTTCGGTCTCTCCCCCCTCGCCCTTTCCTACGAAGAGGTCTTCCTCGGCGCCGACGCCGTCGTCGAGGCAGCGCGCTCGCTGCGCTGACGGCCTGAGAGATGCCCAGGGGGACCCGGGCGCTGCTCCCTCTTCGCCGGGTGGCTCGGCGGAGCGCGACGAGGTACGCCCCTTGGGGTCTTGCGAGCCCGCGATACTCGCATCGTGCTCCGAGCGGTGGTGTTCGACCTCGACGGCGTCCTCCTCGACTCCGAGCAGCTCTGGGACGCGGCGCGGCGCTCGCTCGTGCGGAGCGAGGGCGGAGCGTGGCAAGACGGCGCGACGGAAGCGATGCTAGGGATGAGCTCCACCGAATGGCCCCGGTACATGCGCGAGCGGCTCCGCGTGCCGCTCACCGAGGAGAGGATCGTCGACCTCGTCGTCGCCGACTTGCTCGCTCGCTACAGGCGAGACCTGCCGCTCCTTCCCGGCGCGGTCGACGCGGTCCGCCGCCTGGCTGCGCACTGGCCCCTGGCGGTCGCATCGTCGTCGAACCGCGTCGTCATCGAAGAGGTGCTCGACCGCTCGGGGCTGCGCGGCTGCTTCGATGCGATCGTGTCCTCGGAGGAGGTGGCGCACGGCAAGCCGTCCCCTGACGTCTACCTCGCGGCAACTCGCAGGCTCGGTGTGCGTGCCCGAGACGGCGCAGCCGTGGAGGACTCGGCGAACGGCATCCGCGCGGCCGCCGCCGCCCGGTTGCACGTGGTGGTGGTGCCGAACTCCCACTTTCCGCCGCCAGAGGATGCGCTCGCCAAGGCCGACCTGGTGATCGCCACGCTCGACGAGCTGAGCCTCGACGTGCTCGAGGCGATGGGCGGCACCGAGGCACGGCTCGACGAGCAAGAAGCGAAGTCGCTCCCGGCGTCGGATGCCAGACCCGACCGGGCCGGCCCCGCCACCTGAGCCCGCCGCCCCCGGGCGCCCCGACCGGAGGGAGGCGTACGCTTGGTCGGTGTCCATCCCGGTTCCGCTGGACGAGCTCAGA
>JAJYGM010000603.1 GCA_021785095.1 Actinomycetes bacterium | reverse complement strand
GTCTGGACCAACCGGGCGCCTGTGGGGCCGCGGTCAACGACGCCTGCCCGGCCGGCTTCTGCGCCGCAGGGGCCGTGGGCTTCGTCGTCGGCCGGATCTCCTGCCAGGAGAGGTCGACCGCAACCTGCGGCGGCTCGGTGTCGAGGGCGACGTGGGCGCTGATCGTGCCCTGCTTGCCGGGGTCGAGCTTGCTTAGAACCGAGCTCGAGCCGACGGTCAGCGGCTTCCCCTTCGCGTCGAGCACGCGCATCACCGCACTGACGTTCTGCACCGCCGTCTTGCCCTGGTTGGAGACCGTGGCCGTGATCTCCCACTGTCCCGGCCCGGCGGCCTTCTTTTCGTAGCCGATGAGGACCACCTGCCCGCCGAGCGGCTCCTCGTCCTTCTTCTTCTCGGCTTCCTCGCCGGGCGCCTCCGTATCGACGTGCTTGACGTCGGCGTCGGTCACGACCACGCCCCCCGGCTTCGCGGACGACCGCGCGCCGAGGAACGGGCTGTGCGGCCCGGAGTCCGCCGCGGGAGCCGGCGCGGTGGTCTGGCCGGCGGCGGCCTTGGTCGCGGCGAGATCGACCGCCGCCAGGGGGTACCACTCCTCCCGACCGGTCGCGTAGCGGACGGTGACGTAGGACCCGCTCACCGAATACGCCGCGACATCGAGCTTCTTCCCCCCGGCCAGGACCACGGTGGCGCCGCGGGCCTCGACGGCCAACGCCAGGATCGCAACGATCGTCGCCGCTCGCCTCACCTCACACCTCCCCAGGACACCCGATCATCATACCCTGCTGGTCCAGGCCCCGCCACGGCCTCCCCTCCCGCCCGCCGCGGCGGTGGCACGGCATATATGACGACGCCCCGGGAAACCCCGGGGCGCCGGCTGCGAACACTGGTTTCGACCTCAATCCATAACGACGAGGGTAACGCTGCGGTTCTTCGCCCGCCCCTCGGCGGTCTTGTTGTCCGCGATCGGCTTGAACTTGCCGTAGGAGATCGCGCTCATGCGCACGAGCGGGAAACCGTGCTGCATGTTCAGGTACCGCATCACCGCCTCGGCGCGGGCCTGACCGAGCATCAGGTTCACCTTGTCCGAGCCGATGTTGTCGGTATTGCCCTGGATCTCGATGTAGACGTTCTTGTTCTGGTCCTTCACCTTCTGCGCGAACGCGTCGAGGGCGGCCTTGGCTTCGGGCGACAGATCGCTCTTGTTGAAACCGAAGTGCACGGCGTCATCGGTGAGCGTCGTCTCGAACAGGAACGAGTGGTTCGCGAGCTTGTTCGCCTCGTCGGCGCGGGCCAACGCTTCCTTGGTGGTGTCCGAGAGCTTCGCGATCTGGTCGTTCTGCATCGCGTCGGACTTCTTCAGGTTCGTGACGTCCATCTGGGTCGCCTCGACCTGCTTCTGCACCTCGCCGATCTTGGCATCGGAGGCCTTGCTGGCGGCCGCCACCTGCTCCTGTACGTACGTCTTGGTGGCGCAGCCCGTAGCACCCAGCGCGCCGATCAACCCAACCGCGAGAACACCCAGCAGCGACTTTCTCATGCGATTCCTCCCTTGGTTCAGGATCACCGATTTGTTATTGAATCACGCTCGCAGCACGAAGTCATTTATAACACAGCGTTCCCTCGCCCTGTCAAGGGCCGGCACGGCTTACGGCAGCGTTCCGCGGTATCCCTGGCGCGCCGCAACCGCGTAGCCGCCGTCGACCTTGACCTCGAGTTTGCGCCACTTGACCAGGCCGATGCCCGACGGATCGAACGTGATGATGTACCGCATCGTCAAGTCCTGCTTCAACTTCCGCGCGAAGAGCGGGAGCTTGGAAGCGGCGTCGACGCGCAGGTACTGGCCGCCCGAGGCCGCCGCGAACCGGGCCAACGCCTCCTCATAGCTGTCCGGCGGCCCCTCCTCGGCCGGAGGGGGTTCGATCCCCATGGCGTAAAGCGGGTCGGTCAGCCCCTCCAGGATCTTGATCGCGTCCGCCGGCGTCATCGTCGAGGCCGTGTCCACCCCGTCGGTGAAGAGCAAGATGACGCGGCGGATGTTGTGCGCGCCCTCCATGACCTGCGGCGCGGCCGTGAGCATGTCGTACAGGGCCGTCGTCCCATAGCCCTTGAGGGACTCGAGCACCCGCGGCAGCAGTCCCGGGTCGGTGCCGAAGGCGAGGCGCCGTTTGACCTCCCCGGCCCCGAACGTGATCAGGCTGACCTCGTCGTCCGGGCGCAGCTCGCGCACGAACTCCATGATCGCCTCGCGTGTGCGCGCCAGCCGCCGTCCGTTCATCGACCCCGAGGTGTCGACGACGAACGCGTACGAGATCGGGAGCCCACCCTCACGCCAGAACGACTTGATCGGGAACTCGATACCGTCCACCACCAGGTGGAACCGCGACTTCTCGAGGTTCGCCACCAGGCGCCCGCGGCTGTCCTTGACCGTCACCGGCACCAGGATCGATGACACCTCGGCGGAGGCGCGGAACATGTGCTGCTCCGGCGTCTGCGCAACGACTCCCGTCGCCGCCAGGGACACGAGGCAGCCGACGGCCGCGGTCGCCCAGCTCCGCATCGGCCCGCACGACCCCATGCCGGCTCAGAGGACGAACGTCAAGCCGAGGCCGACCTCGGTGAACGTGAGCCAGTTGCGGTCGTAGTGGCAATCCCCCCACCAGCCGCAGTCGTGGTTGTTGTTGATGTTGACGCTGTGGCCGCGCCAGTCGAACCGGAGCGCGACCCGCGGGGTGAAGAACAGCTTGAGGCCGCCGCCGAAGTCGCCCACCAGTCGGGTGTCCGCCGAGAGGCTGCCACCCGCGCCGGCGAACAGCGTGGGGTCGAGCCGCATCGCCCCGATGCCACCGGCCAGGAACGGCACCAAGCGGCTGTGCCCGAAGCTGA
>JAJYGM010000300.1:2357-2883 GCA_021785095.1 Actinomycetes bacterium | reverse complement strand
GCGGCGGCGGGGATCGTGCTGGTGCTCGTCGGCAACGCCGGGCCGTGGCGCTGATCCGCTCGCTCGTCGCCGGCGGGCGCGGGGAGCGGCGGGCGCGGGCGCTGCCCCCGCTCTCGGGCGCGGGGACCGCGGCCGGGGTGCTCGTGAGCCCGGAGCGCTCGCTGCAGATCGCGGCGGTCTACTCCTGCGTCGCGGTGATCACCGAGGCGGTCGGGATGCTCCCGATGCACGCCTTCGAGCGGTCCCCGGGCGGGGGGCGGCGACAGCTCGAGGCGGACGAGGAGCCGATGCTCGCGCTCCTTGGGCCCGAGGGGCGGCCAAACCCCGCGATGGACGCGGGCGAGCTCTGGCGCCAGATGACGGGGTTCCAGCTGCTTCGGGGCAACGCCTTCGCGGTGGTCGACCTCGGTCCGGACGGGCGCCCGCGCGGCCTGTGGCCGGTGGCCCCGACCTCCGTGCGGGTGGAGCGGGCCCGCGACGGGGGCGCGCTGTACCTGGTTCGCCTCGCGCAGGGGGAGTACGCGCC
>JAJYGM010000300.1:0-2347 GCA_021785095.1 Actinomycetes bacterium | reverse complement strand
GGTCGGGGTCGAGCAGGCCCTGGCGCGCCACCGGGTGCTGCACCTTCGGGCGTTCGGACTGGGGCTGCTCGGGTACTCGCCGGTGCGGGTCGCGCGCCAGGGGATCGGGATCGCGTTCGCCGCGGAGGCCTACGGGGCCGCGCTGTTCGCAAACGGCGGCTACCCCGGAGGCGTGCTGCAGGCCCAGGGCGCGGTCGATGACGAGGTCTACGAGCGGCTGATGGCCCGCTGGGAGGCGGCGCACCGGGGGTTCGCCAGGGCCCACCGCCCGGCCGTGCTCGAGGGGGGCCTCTCCTGGCAGCAGGTCGGGCTCCCACCCGAGGACGCGCAGTTCCTTGAGACCCGGCGGTTCGCGCGCCAAGAGATCGCCGGGATGTTCGGGGTGCCCCCGCACATGATCGGGGACGTCGATCGCTCGACCTCCTGGGGGACCGGGATCGAGCAGCAGTCGCTCGGGTTCGTGACCTACACCCTTGACCGCTGGCTCGTGCGGGCCGAGCGGGCGCTCGGGGCGTGGACGGCGCCCGGGCGCTACTGGCGGTTCAACCGGGCGGCGCTGCTTCGGGGCGACCTGAAGAGTCGCTACGAGGCCTACGCCGTCGGGCGCCAGTGGGGGTTCCTCTCGGCGAACGACGTGAAGCGGCGCGAGGACGAGGACCCGATCGGGGCCGCCGGGGACGCCTACTGGCAGCCGCTGAACATGGTGGAGGCGGGGACGGCGCCGACGGGGACGGGCGGGCCTGCCCGGGCGGGCTCCCGCGGATCGCGGGCCGCGCCGGGAGGGCTCCGGTCCCGCCACGTCGAGGCGCTGCGGGGAGATCTCGAGGCCTACTTCGCCGCCCAGCGCGACGCGCTGCTCGCGGGGCTCCGGGCCGAGGCCGGCGGGGACCCGGACGCCGAGCTCGCATTGGTGCTGCTTCGCCGGGCGCGCGCGGCGGCGGGCGATGGGGCGGCGCTGGTGGCCGAGGCGTTCGGATCTCAGGTCGACGAGGCCGCGATGGAGGGATGGCTCCGGGCGAACGCGGCGGCGGCCGCGGCGGCGATCAACGCCAAGACCTCGGAGCGGATCGCGGCGGCGGCCTCGGAGCCGGGGGTCGGTGCCGCCGAGGCGATCGCGGGGGTCATGGGCGAGCGGATCGGGTCCGATGCGCTGCGCCTCGCGACCGGGCGGACGACGCTCGCGTGGGCCTTCGGGCGCCACGAGGCCGCCCGGGGGGCGGGGGCGCGGTCCAAGACCTGGATCGTGCTCAGCCCGAACCCGCGGCCCTCGCACGCGATGATGGCCGGCGAGACCGTCGGGATCGAGGACGTGTTCTCCAACGGGGGGCGGTGGCCCGGGGACCCGAGCCTCTCGGCGGACGAGGTCGCCGGGTGCACGTGCGACGTGGAGTTCGGGTGAGACTGGTCTGGCCGCTGCTGCGGGACCTGTGAGGCTCGCTTCACCGGGCAATTCGTATCCCTCGGGCCTCCGTGCAGTTACTGTCTGTGCGATGTTTGGCGATGTGGTCGGACTCCTGACCCTTGTTGTGGCAACGGTGGCCGCCGTGCTGGGGCTCCTCTCCTACCTCGACGTTCACCGACGTCCCGACTTGGAGTTGAGGGTGGCCTCAGCCGGACCAACGGGTGATGCCCATGGTTACTGGGGCAGCATCTTCCGGGTGCACCTCGTCAACCGAGGACGAGGTCCGGCAAAGGATTGGCACGTCGTTATCGACGCCCCGGAGGACCTCAGGATCCAGGCAGAGGGTCAGGTCAAGGGGCAATGGGCGACGCCCTACGGACCCACTCGGGTCCTACGAAGTCTGACCGGAGCTGATGGAAGCGAACAGAGTATCTCCGCACGGGCCACCCGCATCGAGTGGCGGGCGACCGCCGCCGACGATCGAATTCGACCAGGGGAAGAGCGGTCGCTCGACTGCCGGACGGGCGCCTACCACGCCGAGGACGAGACTTTCTCGGCGACATACTCGATATCTGCCTCGCACATGAGGACGAGGACCGGCCAGATTCGAGTGGTCTTCTCTAGCTGGCCCCAGGGCATGGCTTACTTCGCTGACGGGCGTCCTCCGACCCCGGCCTTTCGAATCGTCGTGCCTCTGGTGGTCGTGGACCCGCATCCGTAGGGGACAGCTGTCCGATGCCTCTCATCTCGAGACGAGTGGGTGATAGGTATCGGATCCGCGGGAGAGCGTTGCTTGGCCATGGGGAGACTCCGATGACGCGTGAGCGCGAGGTTCGGGTGGTGCCGCTTGCGGGGTTCGAGGTGCGCTCGGTCGGGGAGAAGCTCTCCTTCGAGGGGTACGCGGCGCTGTTCGGGCGGCTGTCGGAGCCGCTCTGGGGGTTCCGG